>NZ_JBHVXZ010000076.1:1437-47568 GCF_042881395.1 Amycolatopsis sp. NPDC058278
CGGCCGCGCCACTCAGCAGGGTGTTCAGGGTCCGGCGCAGAAATTTCATCGGAAGCTCCTCGTTCGTCAGTCGCAGGTCCAGCGCAGCGCGGCGTGGTCGCCGCTGGTGTTGCCGAAGATCACGCCGTCGTCGCCGATGACGTACACATCCGCGTCCCCGCCGTCGGGGAACGGGAGCAGCCCGAGCAGCTTGGTGTCCTGCCAGACCGCGGACGGTCCGGTCAGGTCGGTCAGGCTGCCCGCGATCAGTCCGTGCTTGTTGGTCGCTTCCGCGGTGCCGCCGTGTTCGAGGGGCCGCGGGTCGGCCGGGCCGTGCCACGCCAGGGCGCGCGAAGCGGGCCACGAGTCGATCGCCGTGCCGACCACGACGCCGTTGCGGATCTGGCGGATCAGCACGGGACGGTCTTCGCCGGTCAGCGGGGTGACCACGCCGGCCCGCCAGAGCCCGCCGAGCCGGTTGTCCGGGGCGCCGAGCAGGACGGTGCCGTCGTCGTCGAGGTCCCAGCCGTACCGGTCCGGGATGTCGATGACCCGCGGTCCGGCGGCCAGGACCGACCAGAGGACGCTCACCCGGTGGCCGTCCTCGAGATCGGTGGCGGAGGTGAGCACGTCGCCCCGGTCGTTGAGCGCGACGGCCGATTCGAGCCGGTAGCCGGGCGGGTCGGGCAGGCGAGTCAGCGTGCCGGGACCGCGGTGGCCGCCGCTGAACAGGTAGACGCCCCATGTCGTCGACGGAAGGCCCCCGTCCAGCAGCACTGTGCCGGCGGAGTTCTCGTCGGCGACGTGCGGGTAGACCAACGGCGCGAGCGCGTCCGGGATGCGGGGCTTGCCGTCGGTCCAGAGCACGACCTTGCCCATGTTGACCCCCCGGTCGATGACGTCACCGGAGTAGTTGCCGTGGCTGTCGGTCCCCCTGATGTTGACATCGGCGTCGAAGTAGCCATCAGGCGCGACGATCTTGTGCGCCGTCCAGGTGCAGGCCGCGGCCGCGGCCGCGGAAGGTGCGGTGACGGCGGTGCCCAGCGCGAGCGCCGCGAACGTCAGCGCGGCAGCACGTCGGAACATACGAATCCCCCTCGGAATCGGTCGACACCGACTCCACGCCCCACCACGTCCGCGGGTTGAGCCGCGTCACCCGCCTAACCGACGAGCGTGTCGAGTTGCCGCTGCACGTGTTCGGCGTCCCTGTCGCGTCCTTGTCGCCGGAACAGTTGCTGGGCCTCCTGCCACACCGTGCGGGCTTGGTCCGGCCGGCCGAGCGCGACGTGCGGAGGGCCGAGGTGCTCGAGGGTGCTGGCGGAGTCGTAGGCGTTGCCCAGGCTGCGACGCAAGGTGAGGGCTTGCGTGTAGTGGTCGATGGCCAGGTGATGGTTGCCCCTGGCGTGCTCGATGTAGCCGAGGCTGTCGAGGCTGTTCGCCTCGCCTGCGGGGTTGTGCTGCTCTCGGTGCAGGGTGAGGGCGGCCCGGAAGTGGCCGTGGGCGGAGTCGTGGTCGCCGAGGCGGGCGGTGTACCAGCCCACCGCGTTGTGCCCGTGGGCAATGCACAACGGCGCGTCGAGGTCGAAGAAGAGGTGCAGTGCCCGGGTGGCGTGGTGCAGTGCCTGGTCGTCGTCGTGCTGTCCCAACACCCGTCCGAGCGTCTGGTGGGCGTGGGCGAGTTCGTAGATTTTGTCGTGGTCTTCGGCGAGGCCGATGGCGTGGTGCAAGTGCTCGACCGCCTCCTCGCGCCGTCCCAGGGCAGCGCACGCGCGACCGAGATGCCGGTAGGCGATGACACGAGGTGCGGGGTGCGCCAGGTGCGTGGCGGCGTGCGCGGCGGCCCGCCACACGGCGAGGCGGTCGTGGCGGTGACCTCGTCGGTGGTGGAACGTGTCCGAGGACAAGGCCAGCCACCACACGGTGTCGTGCCTGCGCTGAAGGGCCGCGGCCTGCTGGGCGGCGAGCAGGGTGGCGCGCTCGGAGATGAACCAGGCCATCGCCGCCCGGGTATCGGGCAGCGACGGGACGTGCGTGCTGGGTGGGGGCGGGGCGATTTCGACAGGTCCGCGGTGGGCGTCCAGCAGCAGGCCGGCGTGGAAGGCGGTGTGGGCGCAGTAGTCGAGCACTCGCCCCAGGGCCGCGTCTCGCACCGCGTCGGGCAGGTGCCGGGCGGTGCCGGTGGCGTAGGCGCGGATCAGGTCGTGCATCCGGTACCGGCCACGCGAGTCGCGCTCGAGCAGTGAAGCCTGTTCCAGGCCCCGCAGGACGGCCTGGGTGCGGGCCGGTGGCAGTCCGGTCAGGTTCGCCGCCGTGAACAGGCCGGCGTCCGGGCCGGGCACGCCGGCCAGCAGCCCGAACGTCACGGCCTGCTCCTCGGTCAGTGCTTGGTACGACCAGGACAGCACGGTGGGCAGGCTTGCGGACGGATCGTCGTCGGCCAGGCCGTCCAGCCCCGACTGCCGCAGCTCGGAGACCGTGGTGGACAGCGGCGCCCCGGCGCGGCCGGCGATGACGCTCAAGGCCAGCGGCAGGCCGCCGCACAGGTCGACCAGCTCGTCGACCGCCGTGCGCTCGGCGTCGACTCGCGTGGTGCCGAGCCGGGCGGTCAGCAGGTCACGGGCTTCGCCGGCCGAGAGCACGTCCAGCGGTACCCGGCCCGCGTCGTGCGTGGTGATCAGGCCCGCGAGCCGGTTGCGGCTGGTCACGACGACAGCGCACGATTCGCCGCCGGGCAGCAGCGGGACGATCTGGTCGGTGCCGGCGGCGTTGTCCAGCACCACCAACATCCGCTTCTTCGCGGTCAAGCTGCGGAACAGCGCGGAGCGGGTGTGCGCGTCGGGCGGGATCGAACCCTCATCGATGCCCAGAGCGGTGAGGAACCCGCGAAGCGCCGCGGCCGGCGCCATCGGGAGGTCGTCCGGGCCGAAGCCGCGCAGATCGACGAACAGCTGACCGCCGGGGAACCGATCGAGATGGCGGTGTGCCCACCGCAGGGCCAGCCAGGTCTTGCCGAGGCCGCCCGTACCGGTGACCGCCGAGATCATCATCGTGCCGCTCGATCTCGCGGCGTCCAGGTCGGCGTCCAGCCGGTGCAACGCGCCGCGGCGGCCCACGAAGGACGTGGGCGCGGCGCGGAGTTCGCGGGGCACCCTCGATCCGGCGGCCGGTGGCGGAGACGCGTCGGCCGGGACGGGGTGTGAGGTCAGGATCCGGCGGTGCAGATCCTGGAGCACGACGCTGGGGTCCGTGCCCAGTTCTTCGACCAGCCGCACCCGGACCCGCTGGTAGTGCGCCAGCGCGTCGGCGGTGCGCCCGGCCTCGTGCAGTGCACGGAGGTACTGACTCGCCACCCGTTCGTCCATCGGTTGTGCGTCTGCCCGCTCGGCCAGCTCGGCCACAAGCTGCCCACCGTGTCCCAGGCGCAGCCGGGTCTCGGTCAGTTCGTGCTGCGCGTTCGACCATTCTCGCGCCAGCCGGTCACGTTCGGCTTCGATCCATTCACCGTCCACTCCGGTCAACGCCTGCCCACGCCACAACTTCAGCGCGTCGGTCAGCATCACGGCCGCGCGCTCGTCGTCGGCTTCCGCGTCGCCCGCGGCGCACAGCTGACGGAACCGGTGCAGGTCGACCACCGGCTCGGTCGTGTCGGCGACCAGGACGTAGCCGCCGGACCTGCGCATGATCGTCACGCCGTCGATGCCCGCCAGTGCCCGGCGCAGCCGGGAGATGTAGCTGTGCAGCGTCGCGCGCGCCCGGGGTGCCACGTCCGAACCCCAGACCCGTTCGGCCAACCGGTCCACCGGGACCACCCGCCCGGCGTCGACCGCCAAGGCCGCCAGCACGCACCGCTGCCGCGGGGGGCCCAGGTCCACCGGCCGTCCTCCGACCTCCGCGCCGACCTCCCCCAGCAGGCGCACGACCAGCACACCCACCACCCCCTGAACCGGTTCCCGGTCACCAGGCATACCGGCTCGGACAGCGTCGCGCAGAAACCCGCAAGAGATTCACACGATCGGCCCTCCACCATGACGGCGACCACCCACGATCGACGAAAAGGTGATTCCGTTGTGCGCGCTCTCCAGGACATCGCACGAACGGGCAACGCACACGGCCCTTCTGGACGTCCGGCCGCCGGGTCCCGGCCGGGCACCTCGGCGGTCACACTGGCCGGTCGGGAGCAGGGAGGACGGATGTTTCGCCTGGACCGCGATTCGAGCGAACGGCCTCGTCGCCCGGTCCCGGGCGAAAGCCCGGCGGTGCGGCCCGCTCACGAACTGCTCGCTCTGCAGCGGCTGGCCGGCAACCGCGCGGTGAACCTCGCGATCGAAGGGGCACCGGCCGTGCAGCGCTTCGTCGGCACCGAGCACAAGGCGCTCGGCGATTCCACCGGCCGGATGGTGGACCTGGGGAACGGTGTCGTGCTCAGCTTCGGCGACCTCGTCGCGCTGTCGGGCGACGAGTACAAAAGCCTCGAGCTGCTGATCAAGGACACCCGGACTCCCGAGGGCCGGGCCCGCCTGCTCGCCGCGATCCGTGACGACCACATCCCGGACCCCGCGAACACCCGGCTGCCCGAACCGACCAAGGACCAGGAGTCCGAGCGGTTCACCACGTTCGTCCGGCTCGCCCTCGAGAACCCGCTGCACTTCAACGACTCCGGTCAGGCGATCGCGAAATGGGCCGGCGATCACACCGACGCCATCGCGACGGCGTTGGAGGCCGGCCTGCAGAACGACCCGGCCCGGAAACAACTCGCCCTCGCCAAGGAAGCATTCGCGCAGCACTACCTGACGGACGCGTTCTCCGGCGGGCACATCCGCACCCCGCGCCCGGACATCATCGGCTGGTACCGGGCGCACTTCGGGCACGTGGTCGTCGACGAGTTCATCAGCCGGATGAGCAACCGGCTCATCGACGGTCTCGTCGCGCAGATCAGCCCGCAGACGAACTGGCCGGACTTCGTCGTGCGAAGCAAGGTCCGGCAGGCTGTCGGGGAACGCCTGGCGAGCGCGATCGCCGACGCCGGTGGTCGCGCGCAGGTCGACGACTACTTCGCGCTCGGCGTCGCCGGCGTGGTCAGCGGCGCGATGCACGACCTGGAGGGGGATCGTGGGGTGGCGGTCTCGAGCGAGGCGCACCCCGCCGCGTGGATGGCCTTCGGGGACCACCACCTCGCCGCGAGCCCGGTGAGCCGGGAGCAGGCCGAACTCGCCCATGCGGCCGCGGTCGCCCACATCGACCGGGCCTTCGAGATCGGCCGGCGCCACGGCCGGGCCGCGGATTCCTCGGCCGCCCCGAGGGAGACCTACTTCGGGTTCGACTCGGCTGCCGTGGCGGCGGAGGCCGGCACAGCCGTGTCCGCCGCGGCGGGACACCTGCACGCCCGCCCCGGGACCCAGGTCGTCCTGACCGGCCACACCGATCCCAGTGGCCCCGAGGGCTACAACGAGCAGCTGGGCCTGCGGCGGGCGCAGGCCGTCGCGCGGAGCCTGCTCGCGGCAGGCGCCGGTGAGGATCAGATCGTCACCCGCACCGAGGGCGAACGAGCGCCGGTGACGCTGGTCCCCGGGCAGTTCCGGCTGAACAGGCGCGTGACGTTCGACTACGTCCAACGGCCCGGCCCCTACCGCGATATCGGCCGGGAGGAAGCAGCCGCCGAAGTCCAGGCGGCGATTCCCGCACCGTACAACGACGTCACCCGCTTCGTGCCGAAACCACTGCCGGCCGCGACCTCGACGTCGGCGTCCGGGACGTCCTCGGTCGCCAACGCCCAGGTCGAGCTGGAGAACTGGCGCTGGGGAAGCATCCCGCCGCGGCTGCGGTCGGAGATCAACACCTGGGTCCGCGGCTACGGCCCGGCGCTCACCGCCCGCATCGCGAGTGCGCACGCCCTGGACCCGACGACGGTCGAGGGCTACGCGATCCAGCCGCGGCCACTCGTCGTCGCCGTCGTCAACGACCTCCTGCGCGACGCGGCCACCTTCCTCGAACAGGCCACGGGCCGGCAGATGAGTCCGTGAGCAAGGCGGGAGTGGAACGTGCCGCACCACGGGGTCGGCTACGTCACCCGCTTCCGGGTCGAGTCGGAGTTCCTTCGGCGTTATCCGGTCCGGCAAGCCGGAGGCCGGACCATCCTGGAGTTGTGGGTTCCGGCCGGGGAACTCGACGAGTTCAACGCGCACATGGTCGGTCCGATCGAGGTCGTGCACGAGTTCCGGTGAGCTGAGTCAGAGCAGTCCGGCGGTGGCGGCGTGCGCGGCGGCCGCCGCTCGCGACGACACGCCCAGCTTGCCGCGGATGTTCGACATGTGGCGGTGCGCGGTGTGGGCGCTGATCCCGAGCCGGCGCGCGATCTCCTGGTCGCTCAACCCGTGCGCGACCAGGCGCAGCACCTCGAGTTCGCGTTCGGAGAGCTCGTGGCGCGGCGAGCCGGCCCGGCGGGCGGGCCGGCCGGCGCCGAGGAATTCCCGCACGGCGCGGACGAGCCCTTCGACGTCTCCGCGCCAGGGCAGGTGATCGGTGCCGTCGAGCGGGACGAAGCCGGCGCCCGGGATGCGGGCGGCGACGTCCTGGCCCAGGGTGAACGGGATCGCGCGGTCGTCTCGGCGGTGCAGGACGAGCGTCGGCACCTCGATCGTGCCCACCTGGTCTCGGACGTCGAACGCGTACACCGCCGCGAGCGAGCGTGCCGCTTTCTCCGCGGTGAGGCTCGCACGCTGGAACCGGACGAACTCGTCGCGTTCCGTCGGGGTCGCGGTCGGCACGAACAGGTCGGCGAGCACCCGGGACCCCACGCCCCAGTGCCGTCCGACGACCGCCAGCAGGGAATCGCGGGCTTCCGACGCGGCGATCTCGGCGCCGCGGAGGTAGCTGCCGTAGAGGACGAGCCGCTCCACGCGGTCGGGGTGGGCCGCCGCGTACGCCATTGCGGCGCAGCCCCCGGAGGAACCGCCGAACAGGCTCACCTTCTCCCCGGCCGCGTCGACGACGGCGCTCAACGCGGCCACTTCTTCCGCGAGCGAGGTGACCAGCGGCCCGGCGGCGTCGGACATGCCGACGCCGGGCCGGTCGTAGCGGACGAGGGTGAACCCGTCGCCGAGCAGGCCGGCGAACCGGCGGAACAACGGGTTCCGCCAGTCCAGTTCGAGGTGCCCGCACCACCAGCCGCCGACGACCAGTGGCGGTCCCGCACCGATGGTGGCCCAGGCGAGAGCGCGATCGTTCGGGCCACCGGTGAACCGCACGACCTGGTCTTGTCCCGGCATTCCCCGAGCGTAGGCGGTCGCCCGGACCCGCGTGGCCCGTTCCGGCCAGCCTCCGCAATGGCACGAGCGGGTGATGCGGTGGGCGGCCGGTGGCTGATGTGCTGCTTCGCATCGGCGGTGTGGAGGAGGAACGATGGCCGGAGGGGACAGCGTGGGGGCACGGGACGGGTTATGGGAACGGTTCGGGGCGGCACTGTACGAACCGTTCCTGCGCCGGGGGGAGCGGCTCGGCTTGGCGCGGCGGCGCGGGGAACTGCTGCGGCGCGCGCACGGCCAGGTGGTCGAAATCGGGGCGGGGACCGGGCTCAACGTCGCGCACTACCCCGCGGCGGCGGAGGTCGTGCTGACCGAGCCCGTCCCGGCGATGTACCGGCGACTCGAAAAGCGCGTGGCGGGCCGCATCGGGATGCGGCCGGTGCGGGCCCCGGCGGACGCGCTGCCGATGGCGGACGCCAGCGTCGACACGGTCGTGTCGACGCTGGTCCTCTGCACGGTGCCCGACGTCGATCGGGTGCTGGCCGAACTCGCGCGGGTGCTGCGACCCGGCGGGCGGCTGCTGTTCTGCGAGCACATCCGCGCCGAGGACCCGAAGCCGGCACGCAGGCAGGCCCGGCTGGCGGGGCCGTGGGCGGCGTTCGCGCAGGGCTGCCGGTGTGACCGCGACACCGTCGCGCTGCTCAAGCAGCGGTTCGACATCGAGGACATGAGCACAGCGCGGTGGCGTGGGATGCCTTCGGTGGTGCACCCGCTGATCATCGGGACGGCGACCCCGGCCCGATGACGCGGTCGAAGCCTCGGGTCCTCGGCTTCGAGCGCCGCGACGCCTGAGCCGAAGCAGCTAGTGCTCGCGGCAGGTGACCTCGCACCTCGTCACAGCGGGCGGCGCAGCCCGTCCAGCACGAGGGTGATGACGTCGTCGGCCTCGGTCCGCCAACCGGGGCGGTCATGGGCGGCACCGATGCCGTGCAGCGCCATCATCACGGCGCCGGCGCTCACGTCGTCGCGGACGGCGCCGTCCCGCACGGCGGCGGCCACCAGGTCGGTGACGGCCTGCTCCAGCTCCCGGCTGCCCTCGGCGAGGGCGCCCGAGCGATCGGCCATCAGGGTGGCCAGCGTCCGGGCCAGACCCTCGTGGGCGGCTATGTGGTCGACCATGTCGCGCAGGAAGGTCGCCAACGCCTCCGCCGCGGGCAGGGTGGCCTGGAGCCGGCGGGCGCGGTCGCACAGCGTGGCGACTTCCCCGCGGTAGACCGCCTCGGCCAGTGCCTCCCGGGTGGGGAAGTGGCGGTACAGCGTGCCGGTGCCCACTCCGGCGAGCCGGGCGAAGTCGTCGAAGCGCAGGTCGAAGAAGTCGCCGGCCTCGAAGACCTCCCGGGCCTTGGCGAGCAGGGCCTCGCGCTTGCGCCGGGCGTCGGCCCGCAGTGGCTTGTCGGCACTCACCCGCTACCTCCTGTTGACAAGTGGAGATCATCTCCATATCTTGAAAAATGGAGATGATCTCCAGATAGACCTTACCCCACGAGGTGCGGCGTGAAGATCCTGATGTTCGGCCGCGGCGTGATCGCCACGGTTTACGGCTGGGCCCTGCAAAAGGCGGGACACGACGTCGAGTTCTACGTGCGGCCGGGCCGCACGGCGACCTACGGGGACACCGTGGACCTCGACCTGCTCGATACGCGGCGCCGGCCGTGGGGGCAGCGCGTCGTCGAGAAGTGGCCGGTGCGCTACCGCGAGACGCTGGCGCCGGACCACGACTTCGACCTGATCGTGCTCAGCGTGCCGCACCACCGCCTCCCGGAGGCGACGGCCTTCCTGACGCCGCGGGCCGGCCAGGCCACGGTGCTGGTCTTCGGCAACGTCTGGACCGAGCCGCAGGCCGCGATCGGCGACCTCCCCCTCGACCGGATCGCCTGGGGCTTTCCCTTGGCGGGTGGCGGTTTCGGCGCGGACGGCGTGCTCCGTGGGGCACTGCTGCCTTCGGTGGTCTTCGGCACCCTCGGCCGGCCTCCGACCGACCGGGAACGGGCCGTGCGCCAGGCGTTTCGCCAGGCCGGGCTCCGGCTCAAGGAGCGGCCTGACTTCCGCGGCTGGCTGTGGGTCCATTTCGTGTCGGATGCCGGCCTGCTCGCACAGGGCCTGCGGCTGGGTTCCCTGTCCAAGCTGGCCGGAGCCCGGAGCGACCTGCGCGAAGGGCTGCTGGCCGTCCGGGAGCTGCTGCCGCTCCTCGAGGCGCGCGGCCTCGACCTGCGACGGCACCGGGGCGGTGTGCTGCCGTTCCGGGCGCCCACCTGGCTGACGGCCACCGCGCTCGCCTGGCTGACTGCTCATGTCGCGCTCGCGCGCCTGAGTCTCGAGGCGCACTCCGACCCCGACGCCGAAGAGCCGCGTGAGGTCTGCCGGGACACCCTGGCCGAAGCACGACGGCTGGGCATCTCGGTGCCGCGGCTGGAAGCGGCGGAACCGCACTTCGCCAGGGAGGGAACGGGGCGAACCTGAACGGCCCTTGTCCGGCGGGTCGAGAGTGGGTTGACCAGTCTGTCGACGACCGCGGCTGCGACCGGACTGCGACGTCGTGGGGACCGTGTGCCGACACGGACACGAAACAGTCGGCGGCATGAGCGAAGTTCGGCCGGCTGCGGCCATCCGGTTCGCCGGCGGGCGCAAGCCGCACCTGCCCGCGTTGGACGGGTTGCGCGGGGTGGCGATCCTCGGCGTGCTGCTGTTCCACACCGGTCACCTGCCCGGGGGCTTCCTCGGGGTGGACCTGTTTTTCACCCTGTCCGGTTACCTCATCACCGACTTGCTGCTCCGGGAGATCGAGGCCACCGGCGCGGTGTCGCTGGTCGCCTTCTGGGGCCGCCGGGTCCGCAGGCTGCTGCCCGCACTGGTGACGATGCTCGCCGGGGTGGCCGTCGTCGTGTGGGTGGCGGGGCCGCCGGACCTGGTGCGGACGACCCTCGACGACGGCCCGTGGGTGCAGCTGAACCTGGTGAACTGGCACCTGCTCGCGGAGTCGGCGGGCTACTGGGACCGCTTCGGATCGCAGCGGGTCTTCGAACACCTGTGGAGCATCGCGGTCGAAGAGCAGTTCTACCTGCTGTGGCCGCCGGTCCTGCTGGTCATCGCCCGGTACGCGAAACGGCCGGAAACCTGGGTCGCGGTGGTCGCGGCCACGGCCTCGATCGGATCGCTGGCGCTGATGGTCGCACTCCTCGGCGCGGGCGATCCGAGCCGGGTCTACACCGGTACCGACACCCGGGCGTTTTCCCTGCTGCTGGGCGCGGTCGTCGCCACCGGGCCGGTGCGGGCGGCGCTGGTTCGCGCGGCCGGCCGGTGGGTGGGCATCGTGGTGGCGTTGCTCGCGGCCGGCATCGGCATCTTGTGGTCGCTGGCGGACGGGACGGCCTCGCGGTGGTTGTTCACCGGCGGGCTGTTCGCGCACTCGCTGGCCGCCGCGCTGCTGATCGGGCTGTGCGTGCGGGCGCCGCGAACGTGGGTGGCGAAAGCCCTGGCCTGGCGGCCA
The DNA here is from genome assembly GCF_042881395.1 of Amycolatopsis sp. NPDC058278. Lineage (NCBI taxonomy): Bacteria > Bacillati > Actinomycetota > Actinomycetes > Pseudonocardiales > Pseudonocardiaceae > Amycolatopsis > Amycolatopsis sp. NPDC058278. Next base: position 12,205 of record NZ_JBHVXZ010000076.1, read on the forward strand.
CTGCGGTGGTTCGGACTGATCTCCTACAGCCTGTACCTGTGGCACTGGCCCGTGTTCGTGCTGCTTTCCCCGGAGCGGACCGGGCTCGGCGGCCCGGCCCGCACGGGGACGGTGCTCGCGGTGTCCATCGGCTTGGCCACGCTGTCGAAGTACCTGGTCGAGGACCCGGTCCGGTTCCGGGCCCGGTGGGCCGGTGGCCGCAGCGGGGTGCTGGCGTTCACCGCGGTCATGGCCGGGCTGGCCGTGCTGTGGGTGGTGCTGCCCGCCCCGGCCCCGGCCGTCGTCGACATCACCGGACTGTGATCAGCGGGCAGGTCCGCGCCGGGTCCGACTCCGGGGTGGGCTGGACGAAGCGGACCTGCACCTTCGTGCTCCGGTCCCCGCCGGCCTGGACGTGGGCCCCCAGCGCGGTGCAGACGATCTGGTCGATGCCCAGCGGGGTCACGTCGTGGACCGTCAGCGGCACCGACAGCTGGAGCACGCCGGTCGTGGGCGTCACGACGACCCTCGTCACCGGCGTCGGCACGATCTCCGTGTGCAGGTCCGAGCCGCTGGGCACGCTCAGCAGCAGCGCCAGCGCCTCGGAGATCGAGCCGAGGTGACCGGTCGGCCGCAGCTCCGGCCGGAGCTGCTCGTGCGCGTCGACGAGGTACAGCGTCATCCCCGGCGCCACGCCCGTCGGGGCCTCGCCCCCGTCGGTGACGTCGGAGGGCCGGACCCCGCAGCCCGCGAGCAGGAACACCGCCACCACCGGCCAGATCCGCTTCACGAGCCCTCCCGGTTCCGCGGCAGGGACAGCACGAACCGCGCACCGCCGCCGACGGCGTTGCCCGCGATGAGGTCGCCGCCGTGCAGCCGGGCGTTCTCCAGCGCGATCGCCAGCCCGAGCCCGCTGCCCGGGGTGCGGGTGCGCGCGGCGTCGGCCTTGAAGAAGCGGTCGAACACGTGCGGTACCACGTGCGCGGGCAGCCCGGGCCCGCCGTCGGTGACTTCGATGCGCACGTCCTCGCGGGACTCCGAGACGGCGACTCGCACCGGCGGCTTTCCGTGCCGCAGCGCGTTGCCGACCAGGTTGGCCACGATGACGTCCAGCCGGCGCCGATCGAGCCGCAGCGAGAGCCCGTCCGGTGCCACCACCGCCACCTGCTCCTGCCAGCCGCGGGCGCGCAGGCAGTCCCGCACGGCACCGGCGACGTCGACCTCCTCCACCCGCAGCTGCGCGGTACCGGCGTCCAACCGGGCCACCTCCATCAGGTCCTCGACGAGCCGGACCAGCCGGTGCGTCTCGACGATCGCCAGCTGCGCGGACTCCCCGGCGTCGGCCTCCATCCCGTCCGCCGTGGTCGCCAGGACCTCCACGACCGCCGTCAGCGTGCTCAGCGGGGTGCGCAGTTCGTGCGAGACGTCGGCGGCGAACCGCCGGGCGTCCGCCTGCATCCGTTCCATGGCCCGCATCGACGTCTGCACCGACTCGGCCATTTCGTTGACGGTGACGGTCAGTTCGGCCAGCTCGTCGGCGCCCTGGGGCGGCGACCGGGCGTCGAGGTCGCCGCCGGCCAGCCGGCGGGCCGTGTCGCGGAGATCGCGCACCGGGCGCAGCACGCTGCCCGCGGCCAGCAGCGCCAGCACGACGGCCAGCGGCAGCGCGAGTGCGGCGGTGATGACCGCGGACCGGGTGAGACGGTCGATCTGCTGGTCGACGTCGGTGAGGTCGTGCACGGAATACACCTCGATGCCCGAGGGGGTGCGTGCCCCGTCCGGCGCGGTGATCGTGATGGGCGTGCCGACCACCAGCCAGGGCCGGCCGTCGGCGGTGATCCGCTGCGCGACGAGCCGGTTCCGGCCGCGCACGGCGGCGCGCAGCGTATCGGGGACCAGTTCGGTGCCGGTCCCGGCCGAGGACCGCAGCTCCCGGTAGGTCACCACGGTGTTCCCCCCGGCGGCCGTGCGCAGCCGGTCGAGCGCGTCCTGGTCCGGCGGATAGGTCAGCTGCGGGGTGATCGCGCCGAGCCGGCCGGCGACGCCCTCGGTGATCCGCTGCTGCGCCGAGGTGACCAGCGCGGTGCTCGCCGATCCGGCGCTCGACCAGGCCGCCGCGGCGGCACCGAGCACGGTCACCAGCACGAACGCGACGAGCAACCGGGCGCGCAGACCCCGCGGCCGGAGCCGCCAGGTCCGCGGCCGGTACCCGGACTTCGGCGAGCCGGTCCTCACACCGGTCCGAACCGGTAGCCGAACCCGCGCACGGTCTGCACGTACTCCGGCGTCGCCGGATCGGCCTCGATCTTCGCCCGCAGCCGCTGCACGCAGTTGTCGACCAGCCGCGAGTCGCCGAGGTAGTCGTGCTCCCACACCTCTTCCAGCAGCTGCTGGCGGCTGAACACCCGGCCGGGAGCCCCCGACAACGTCAGCAGCAGCCGCAGCTCGGTCGGTGTCAGCGCGACCGGCTCGCCGCGCGCCGACACCGTCAGCGACGTGGTGTCGATGCGCAGGTCGCGGTGCACCCGCACGCCGTCCGGCGAGCTCGTGCCGCGGCGCAGCACCGCGCGGATCCGCGCGTCCAGCACGGTGGGCCGCGCCGGCTTGACGACGTAGTCGTCCGCGCCCGCCGCCAGGCCGCCGACGACGTCGAAGTCGTCGCCGCGCGCGGTCAGCATGATCACCGGTACCGAGCCGGCGGCCCGGATGCGACGGCAGACCTCGAACCCGTCGATGCCCGGCAGCATCAGGTCGAGCACCACGAGATCCGGCGTGGCCGAGCCGAACCGGCGCAGCCCGTCTTCGCCGGTGTCCGCCGTGCGGACGTCGTGGCCGTGCCTGCCCAGCGCGAGCTCGAGCCCGCGCCGGACCAGGGGGTCGTCTTCGATCAGCAGAATCGCCGCCACCCGTCCAGTATGGACAATCCGGGCCGGCCCAGCGGTTTCTTGCGACACGACCGCGACAAGACCGCGGATGCGCGCGGACACCGCGGCGGCACCGTCGAATCCATGAGCAAAACGCGAATTCCCGTCCTCGGCGTGGCCGGCCTGCTCCTGCTGGCCACCGCCTGCTCCGGCGGGGCCACGGCGACCGGCGCACCCGCACCGGCTCCCGGCTCCGGACCGGGCAAGGTGCTGTTCCTGGGCGACTCCGTCGCCGCGGGCGAGGCGCTGCCCCTGGCTGCCGCGGTCAAGGCGAGCGGCACCGAGTTCCAGTCGATCGCCGCCGACGGCGGCGGAAACGTCGTCGGCCCGTTCTCCGAGGAGAACTGGCGGAAGCTGCCCGGGCAGATCGCCTCGGTCCACCCCGCCGTGGTCGTCTACCAGCTCACCACGTACGACTGGGGCAGCAGGGAAGAGCAGCAGGCCGCCTACGGCAAGCTCTTGACGACGGTCACCGACGCCGGCGCGAAACTGGTCTTCGTCACCACACCCCCGATCAAGCCCGACGACTTCTACCAGCCGCACCTGGCCGAGCTGGACCGTGCTCCCGAGGTCGCCCGCGCGGTCGCGCAGGCTGCCCCGGGCCAGGCGAGCGTGCTCGACGCGGGCACCGTGTGGGGGAGCACCTACCAGCAGGTCAAAGACGGCAAGGCGGACCGCAGCGCCGACGGGATCCACACCTGCCCCCAGGGCGCCGCCCGCTTCACCAGCTGGCTGCTCGCCGAACTGGCGAAGCTGTTCCCCGGCTTCACCCCGGCGCCGGCGCAGGCCTGGGCCAACACCGGCTGGTCCGCGGACAACCACTTCAAGGGCTGCTGACCAGGCGGCTGACGTGGGTGCCGCGCTGCGCAGCGCGGCACCCACGTCGCGGGAGGCATCAGGAGAGCTGGGCGACCTCCGTGTCCGTCAACGCCTTGCCGGCCACGCCGACCTCGTCGACCGCGCCGGGCCAGAAGTCGACGTTGCGGCCGTCGTACTTGGCCCGCCCGACCGTGAACGCGCCGGTGCCGACCACCGCCGGCCCGGCCGGTGCCGTCGCGACCTTCACGCCGTCCACGTAGAGCCGGATCTCGTTGCCGGCCCGCACCCCCGTCAGCTCGTACCAGCGGCCGATCTCCGGCACGACCTCGTACCGGGCGCGGTTGCCGCCGGGGGTGCTGAACGCGAACGCGCCCTGCCCGTACTGCAGGTAGAACGGGCTCTCCCGCTCCCGGCCGTCCTGGCTCACCGCGGTCGCGTAGTTGCCGGGCAGCTGGTCGAGCCGCACCTTCGCGGACACGGTGTAGTCGCCGGTCGTGTCGACGACCGGGCCGTAGGTGTCGGCGGAGCCGCCGGTGAACTGCAGCGCACCGTCCTTGAACGCCGCGCCGGCCGGGGTGAGCGTCAGCGGGTTCTTGCCGCCGCTCGAGTCCTTCGCGGTCGTTCCCCCGCGCTCGTCGAGGTGCCATGAGCCCTTCCCCGCGTAGGGGTAGGGCTTGCCCGCGTCGGCACCGGCCTCGATCACGCGCCGGTTGATCTCGCGGACGGGACCGGGGTCGACCTTGAGGCGCTTGCGGTCGTAGGTCCAGAGCCCGTTGAGCTCGCCTTCCAGGTCGGTGACCTGCGTGTAGACCGAAGCCGACAGCTCGGCCCTGGCCTGCCCGAGGTAGAAGGTGCGGGTGTTGTCGACGTACTTCGCCGTCAACGCCGCCTTGTCCGCCACGCCGCTGTAGATCGCGATCGGCGCACCCGGCCACTGGTGCCCCGGCGTGCGCAGCGTGAAGCCGCCGTGCTCGCCGTCCATCGCGACGCGCCTGCCGTCCGAGCGGGCCGGGTCGGTGTTGTTGTAGTCGTGGTGGTCGATGACGTCGCCGCGGCCCGAGTCGCCCTTGGAGGCGCAGCAGTTCACCCCGCTGTGGGCGTTGACGATCCGGCTCGGGTCGGCGGCCTTGACCTGGTCGGTGATCCGGCCGGTGGCGGCCTTGTCCCACTCGCCCCAGCCCTCGTTGAACACGATCCAGGCGTAGACGGACGGGGAGTTCTGCAGCTGGTGCATCTCTTCCAGGCCCTGGTCGAGCCACGCCTGCTGCGCCGCGGGGTTGTTGCCGTCCTCGACGGACACGAAGTCCTGCCACACCAGCAGTCCCAGCTGGTCCGCGTGGTAGTACCAGCGGGCGGGCTCGACCTTGATGTGCTTGCGGACGGCGTTGAAGCCGAGGTCCTTCTGCGCCTTCAGATCGAAGACGAGGGCTTCGTCGCTCGGCGCGGTGTTCAGCCCGTCCGGGTAGAAGCCCTGGTCCAGCTGCATCAGGGAGAAGAACGGCTTGCCGTTGAGCGTCAGCTTGGGGACGCCGCCGACGTTCGTGATGCCGGTGGACCGCATGCCGAAGTAGCTCTTGACCTTGTCACCGCCCAGCTTGACCTCCAGCTGGTAGAGGTACGGGTCGTCCGGCGTCCACAGGTGCGGGTTCGGCACCGGCAGCTTCAGGTTCGCGTTCGCCGGTCCGGTGACCGTGCCGACCGGCCGGCCCCGCGCGTCCTTGGCGACCGCGGTGACGGTGGCGTTGCCGGCTGACTTGACGTTCAGCGCCAGCGAGCCGGTGGTGAGGTCGGGAGTCGTCTTGATTTCGTCGATGCCCTTGTCCGCCACGGGTTCCAGCCACACCGTCTGCCAGATGCCCGACGACGGGGTGTAGAAGATGCCGCCGGGGTTGGGGGACTGCTTGCCCTTGGGCTGGTACGGGCCGGTCGTGTCGGTGACGGCGACGACGATCTCCTGCTCGTCGCCGCGCTTGAGCGCGTCCGTGATGTCGGCGCTGAACGCCGTGTACCCGCCGGTGTGCTCGGCGACGAGCTTGCCGTTCACCCAGACCTTGGCCTGGTAGTCGACCGCGCCGAAGTTGAGTTTGAGGCGCTGTCCGCCGCCGATCTTCCAGTCGCGCGGGACGGTGACCGTGCGGCGGTAGAACATGTGGTCTTCGTGCCGTTCGAGCCCGGAGAGCTGCGATTCGATCGGGTAGGGCACGATCACCTTTTCGGGCAGCCGCTTGCCGAACGCCGGCTGCTGGCCCTCCTGGGCGGCCGAGAACTCCCAGGGGCCGTTGAGGTTGACCCACTGGTCGCGCTCGAGCTGCGGCCGCGGGTACTCCGGCAGCGGGTGGCGCGTGTCGGCGTTCTCGCCCCACGGCGTCCGGAGCCGTTCCGTCGACGCGTTCGCGACCGTGCGTCCGGTCTTGCCGATCTTCGTGCCGTTCACGGCGAGCCCGCCCGCGCCGTCGTAGTACATCGTGACCCGCTGGCCCTTCAGGACTCTTTCGGCCAGCCGGATCGTGGCCCGGGTGCGGGTGGTCGTGATGAGCGAGACCGGCATCGGCGTCGCGTCGACCTCGATGCGCAGGTGGTCTTTCAGGTCGCTCGTGCCCGAGACCCGGCCGTCGAAGTCGGCCGTGAGGGTGCGGCCGTCCTCGGCCACGTCCGCCGAGCGCGGCACGGCCGTGTAGCCGGCGGGAGGCGTGAACGCCGACAGCGGCACGATCTGCTTCGCGATGCCCGCGCTCGACCAGCGCAGGAACATGTTGGCGCCGCCGACGTCCTGGAACATCTCCAGCTTGAAGTCGTACTGTTTGCCGGCGCTCAGCGTGACGGGTGTGCTGGTCTGCTCGGTGTCCCAGTCGCCGACCCAGTGGTCGATCACCGGCGCGCCGTCGATGAACAGCCGGAACCCGTTGTCACCGATGGCGTAGAACGTGTAGTCGCCGGTCCGCGGCACGGCGAGCCGGCCGGTCCACCGGGCGGTCGTGTGCTCCGTGCGCCCGGCGACCAACCCGAAGACCGAGGTCAGGTCCGCGTGGTCGACCTCCGAGTCGAGCGCGGTACCGGCCAGGTTCGCGAAGTCCCGCGCGCCCGGCACCGACATCGTGTAGTACTCGGCTTTCAGGCCGTGCACGGGCTCGGCGGCACCTGCGGGCGGCGTGCCGGACGCCACGCCCAACGTCACCAGCAGGGCGACGAGGACGGAAGCGGCTCTTCTCATCGGCGCGATCCCCTTCATTTTTACAACGTTGTAAAAAGATCTGACGGGATCCAATCAGATCAAACGGACTCCTCACTACCGCCGAATGTCGGTATCTCGGGGGGCGGCAGGTGGGCCCGGCTCGGGATTCCCGGCTCGATCGTGCGCCGAAAGCGGTGTGCGAAGCGTCCGGCGGACGGCGTCGCGGAGCCAGCGGTGAGCTCCATCGGCGGACTGGCGGGGATGCCAGGCCATGCCGATGGTCAGCGGCGGCAGCGGCAGGGGAATGTCGAGCAGGTGCAGGCCGAGCGCCACGGCGTCGGCGGTGAGGGGTGAGACGGTCGCGTCGGAGAGAGCCGCGGGGACCAGGCAGACGAGGTCGCTGCGGGCGGCAAGGGCCATCGCGGCCAGGTGGCTGGGCAGGACCACGGCGACCCGCCGTCGAAGGCCGTGCTCGGCCAGTGCGGTGTCGAGGGGACCGGTGAACCGCCCGCGGCGGCTGACCGCGACGTGGTCGGCGGCAGCGAGCCCGGCCGGCGTCACGGGTCCCTCGGTCAGGGGGTGACCGGGCCGGACGGCCGCCACCATCCGCAACGTGAGCAGCTTTTCGACCTGCGTCTCGGGATCGACGTGGTCGATGGAGCCGATCTCCAGGTCGATCCGGCCGTCGCGAAGGGCCGACCCGGCCTCGAACTCCTCGGCCCGGAACCGCAAGGAGATCCCGGGCGCCTCTTGCCGGGTCAGTCGCAGCAGCCCGGCGGCCAGCGCCGCGCCGACCAGGTCGGCGGCCTGGAGGGTGAAGGTGGTGTGCAGGCCGGCGGGGTCGACAACGGTGCCCGGTGTGAGCAGGGCGGCCAGGCTGCGAACCACGGCGGCGGCCTCGTCGCGCAGGGCATGGGCGCGCGGCGTGGGCACCATGGTCTGCCCGGCCCGGACCAGGAGCGGGTCCTGGAGGATGCGCCGCAGGCGGGCGAGGGTGCGGCTCATGGCTGCCGGGGAGGTGTGCAGGCGGGCGGCGGCGCGCGTGACGCTCTGCTCGGCCAGCAGGGCGTCGAGCGCGACGGCGAGGTTGGCGTCGATGACCGGATCAGGGCTGCTCACCAGCGTAATTCCATTCCAGGCAATGAATGCTTGCTGAAGTTCCCATTGTGGCATCGGCGGGGTCCTCAGCAGCATGGGCGGCGTACTGACCGGCACGACCTGCGAGGTTTTCATGATCGTCATCACCGCTCCCACGGGGAACATCGGCCGCCACCTGGTGCCCCTGCTGCTGGCGGACGCACCCGCCCACGGCGAGGAACTGCGGGTGATCGCCCGCGACCCCGCCCGGCTTCCGGTCGAGGTGCGCGAAAACGTCGAGGTGATCACCGGCTCACACGGCGACGCCGAGGTCGTCGATCGGGCCTTCGAGGGTGCCGACGCCGTCTTCTGGCTCGTTCCCCCGGACTCTTCCCAGCCCCCGGCGGACGCCTGGAGCGGCTTCACCCGCCCCGCCGCGAAGGCCCTCGCCGCCCACGGCGTCGGACACGTCGTCGGCGTGTCCGCGCTCGGCCGCGGCACCCCGGTCGCCGATCGCGCCGGGCTCGTCACCGCCTCCCTGGCGATGGACGACCTCATCGCGGAAACCGGCGTCGCCTACCGGGCGCTGGCCAACCCGTCCTTCTTCGAGAACCTCCTGGAGGAGGTCGGCTCGATCCGCGAGAAGGGCGTCTTCACCGACGTCGTCGACGCCGACCGCAAAGCACCGCTGGTCGCCATCGCCGACATCGCCGCCGTCGCCGGCCGCCTGTTGCTGGACCGCTCCTGGACCGGCGTCGGCGACGTCCCGGTTCTCGGACCCGAGGACCTGTCCCCGCGCGACCTGGCCCGCATCCTGACCGAGCAGCTGGGGCGCCCCGTTCGCTACGAACGCCAGTCGCTCGAGGACCTGCGCACCACTCTCCTCGGCTACGGCCTCGACGAAGCGTTCGTCCAGGGCATCGCCGACATGAAGCAGGCCAAGGACAACGGCCTCGACGCCGGCGTTGCCCGTACCGCGGACACCGCCTCTCCCACCACTTTCGCGCAGTGGTGCGCCCACACCCTCAAGCCCGCCGTCCTGGCCTGACCGGGGAAGGATCGCCATGTCCACCGAAGAAGCCGAAGCAACGGTGACCGCTTTCATGCTCATCAAGACCACCCCCGAATGGCTCGCCATGACCGTCCGGGAACGGGCGGACGCCTTCGCCACCCAGGTCGTCCCCGCGATCGAGGCCAAAACCACCGGCGTCCGGTCACGCTTCTACGACACGGAGTTCTACTCCGCCCGCGTCACCGACATCTGGGTCTGGGAAGCCGACGATCACCACGCCTACCAGCTCTTGATCGACGCGCTGCGGGAGACTCCCTTCTGGGACCGCTACTTCGAGATCGTCGACCTGCTCGTCGGCACGGAGAACGGCTACGCCCGCACCTACGGGTTCGAGCCCGTGGCCACCATCTCCACCTGATCCGCCGTCGCCGTCCGTGGTCCGGCCCGCCGGAACCGCCTCAGCGGGATCAGGCGGGCCAGCCGCGTTCGAGGATGGCGAACGCGGCTTCGACGACGCGGGCCGGATTTTCGGAGCGGATGGCGAGGGCCGAGGTTTCCAGCGCGAAGTGGGCGAGTGCCGCGCATCCGGGATCGGTTTCGGGGGCGCCGGTTTCGGCGGCGAGGACGCGGGTGAGCGCGTCCTCGTGCCGTATCCACATCCGGTGCCAGTAGTCGCTGAGCGCCGGCGTGCTGCGCACGAGGGTCATGAACTCCGCCGCCCCGTCGGCGGCGGCACCGCGCTCGACACGGGCCAGCGTGTGCTCCCGCAGCGCGGCGAGCACCGAGGTGCCGGGCGGGCGGTCGCGCACGGCCGCGATCAGGGCTTCCTCGATGTCGGTGTCCCGGTCGAAGACGAGGGATTCCTTGCTGGGGAAGTGTTTCTGCAGGGTGGTGGTGGACACGTCGGCGGCGTCGGCGATCTCGCGGACGCCCACGTCGTCGTAGCCGCGTTCGAGGAACAGCCGCAGTGCCGCGTCGGCCAGGGCCTGATGGGTGGCCGCCTTCTTGCGCTCCCGCCTGCCCGTCCCGGTAACCATGGGTTGACCATACCAGTAGTTGTACGGTGTACTCGGTTGTACCGTGTCACTTTTCCTTCGAGGGGGTTCTCATGACCGCACGTGTTCCGGTCTTGATCAGCGGTGGCGGCATCGCCGGACTGACCACCGCTCTGCTGCTGCGACGCGAAGGGGTGTATCCGGTGCTGGTCGAGAAGCACGCCGGGGTGTCGCCGCAGCCGAAGGCACGCCGGTTCAACCCGCGTAGCACCGAGGTCTTCCGCCTGCTCGGCCTCGCGGCCGAGGTCGCCGAGGCGAGTGCGCCGCTGGCGTCGTTCTCCGCGGTCCTGGCCGGCCCCACGCTGGTCGCGGCCCAGGCCCGGGACATGAGCGGGATGCGGGAACGGCGGCTGCAGCAGGCGAGGATTCCCGAGCTGAGCCCGGGACCGAACGTCCTGTGCCCGCAGGTCGTGCTGGAGCCGATCCTGCGCCGGGCGGCCGAAGAACGGGGCGTGTCCGTGCGGCTGGGCACCGAGCTGGTGTCCTTCACCCAAGACGGCGACGGGGTGACCGCGCTGCTGAAGCCCGCGGACGGCGAGCCGTACGAGCTGACCGCGGACTACCTCGTCGCCGCCGACGGCGCACGCAGTCCGGTCCGCACCGCACTGGGCATCCCGCGCGGCGGCCACGGCCACCTCGCCGACAACCTCGACCTCTACTTCCGCGCCGATCTCACCGGCCTGGCGCGGGAAAAGCCGTTCAACCTGTGCGAGATCGACAACCCGGTGGCCTCGGGCGCCTTCCTCTCGGTCAACGGCACGGACCGGTGGCTGTTCTCGACGGCCGACTTCCCCGAGGCGCGCACGCTCGGCGACGGCGACTGGCACGACCTCCTGCGGATCGTGATCGGCATCCCGGATCTCGACGTCGAACTGCTCAGCCGCTCGCCATGGGAGTCGGCGATGCGGGTTGCCGACCGGTTCCGCGAGGGCCGCGTGTTCCTGACAGGCGACGCCGCGCACATGATGCCCCCGATGGCCGCGGCGGGCGCCAACACCGCCATCGCCGACGCGGCCAACCTCGCCTGGAAGCTCGCCGCGGTACTGGCCGGGCAGGCGGCGCCCGCCCTGCTCGACACCTACGACGCCGAACGCCGCCCGGCCGGCTACGCGATCGCCGAAGCCTCCAGCACGGTCCGCGGGCACGTCGGCGACATGCTCGCCGCCTACACCAGCCCGGATCGCCAGCACGACGACCTGCTGGCCACGATGTTCGGCACCCAGTACACCGAAGGCGCGTTCGTCCCGGACGGCCGCGATCCCGCGCCCGTCGACCACTACGCCCCGGCAGGCCGTCCGGGCACGCGCGTGCCGCACGCCTGGATCGACGCACGGACATCCACAGTGGACTACGCAGGCCCGGGCCTGACCCTGCTCACCGGCCCGGACAACGGACACTGGATCACCGAGGCGGATCGCCTCGGGCTGCGGCTGGTCGCGGTGCCGCACCAGGGTTGGCTCGCCGAGGCCTGCCTGCCCGCCGACGGCGCCCTGCTCGTGCGCCCCGACGTCATCGTCGCCTGGCACTCGGCGTCCGCAACACCGATCGCCGAGGCAGTGCAGTGGGTGCTCGGCACCGCGGTCGCCTCCGCGCAACCGCAGTAGCCAGTCCTCGACCGTCCGGGCGACCAGGCAGAACAGCCGCCGGGCCAGCCGGCAGCCGAGTGCCGCGGCGGATGATCCAGCACCGGCTCGACCTGCAGCGGCTGATGCACCTCGGGGTGGACGTGCTCACCACGATCATGCGGTGACGTCGTCCGCGACCTCCGGTGGTGCCTGCAGGTCGTGGGCGCGGAAGAGGACGGCGTGCTCGACGCCCATGGCCTTGCCGCCCATCGCGGCGAACCGCGGGATGAAATCGGCGGGCGCCGGGTGGTCGGGGAGTGCGGCCAGGTAGGCGGCGTGTGCCTCGAGCGAGGCCACGCCGCGGCGCAGTGGTTCGCCGGTGACGTCGACGCCGTGGGTCGGGTCCGTCATGCCCGGGGTCAGGTACCAGCGGGCGGAGTGCGGCTCGAGGCCTTCGCCGTCGATCTGCTCCGGGAAGACCCATCGGTTGCCCGCGTCGCGGATCGCGTCGAGCGTCGCGAGGCCGGCCGCGCGGTGGTCGGCCTGGTCGAAGCCCCAGGGCGTCTCGATCTCGAAGCCGGTGCCGTAGACGACGTCGGGCTTGAACCGGCGGATCTCGCGGCAGATGTCGCGGCGCAGGTCGAGGCCGTAGACGAGCACGCCGTCGGGGTGTTCGAGGATGGTCAGGTGTTCGACGCCGACGGTGGCGCAGGCGGCCCGCTGCTCGGCGGCACGCAGGCGGGCGGTTTCTTCGGGCGGGTTGGGCATGCCGGCTTCGCCGCGGGTGAGCAGGAGGTAGCCGACCTCGATGCCGCGCGCGGTCCAGCGGGCGACGGCCGCGGACGTGCCGTACTCCATGTCGTCGGGGTGGGCGACGACGCAGAGCACGCGCCGGAAGGACTCCTCGGGCAGAGCGGGCAACGTCATGCCGGACATCCTGCCGCATTCCGGTCCGGCGGGCCGCCGCCCGGTTCGGTGGTCGCGCCGAGGCCCGCGCGCGGCTGATGCGGTTGGATCGGACGGACGATGTCCGGGTTGCGGGAGGCGTGAGGCTGGTGGGCGGCGATGCCGGAGGGCCGGATCCGGCCCGGATCACTGACCTCGCGGGCTTCGTTCGCGAGGTCGATCTGCTGCGCCGGCAGGCGGCCCGCGGCACCGGCAAGGCGCGCGTCAGCTTGACCGAGCTCGCCGGCCTGGTGGAGGTGCCGCGCTCGACCGTGCACGCCTACCTGTCCGGCAAGATCCACCCACCGTCCGACGTGTTCGACCGGATCGTCATCGCTCTGGGTGTTCCGCGCCCGGCGTGGGCGAGCTGGAACGAAGCCTGGTTCCGCGTGGCCGCCCACCTCCACACGCAGAAGCAGGCCGCCCGCCCGCCGGCGGTGCCCCGGCAGCTGCCCCTCGACGCCGGCGGGTTCGTGGGACGCGAACAGGAGCTGGCCGCACTCGACAAGCTGTCGAGCGGCTCGGCGGGCACCCGGGTCGCGCTCGTCACCGGGATGCCCGGGGTGGGCAAGTCGGCGCTGGCGATCCGGTGGGCACACCGGGCCGCCGTCCGCTTTCCCGATGGCCAGTTGTTCGTGAACCTGCGCGGGTTCGCCGAAGCTCCCCCGGCCGATCCGGTCGACGTGCTGTCCGGGTTCATGCGCGCCCTGGGGACGGCTGAGCGGGACATACCGCGGGAAACCGACCGGCTCGCCGCCTCCTTCCGGTCCGCGGTCGCCGGTCGTCGCATGCTGGTGGTGCTCGACGACGCGAGCAGTGCCGAGCAGGTGCGCCCGTTGCTGCCCGGCTCGCCGAGCTGCGCTGTCCTGATCACCAGCCGCACCAGACTGGTCGGCCTGGTCGCCAGGGAAGGAGCGGTCCCGGTGGAGCTGGGACCGCTCGGGACGGACGACGCCGTCGCCCTGGTCCGGTACGCCGCCGGTCCGGATCGGGTCGACGCCGACCCGGTGGCGACCGCGGAGCTGGCCGAAGCCTGCGGACGTCTCCCGCTCGCGCTGCGGATCGCGGCGGCGAACGCCCGTGTCCGGCCGGGCCTGCCCCTCTCCGCGATGGTCGGAGAGCTCCGGTCGGCTGATCCGCTCGCGGTGCTCGACGCCGCGGTCGACCGGGAGACCGCGGTGCAGAACGCGGTCGCGCTGTCCTACCGTGCGCTGAACCCTGCGGCGCAACGGGTGTTCCGGCTCCTCGGGCTGTTCCCGGTCGACGGGATCGCCTTGCCGGCACTGGCGGCCGCGACCGGCCTGGCGCCGGAGTCGCTGGTTCCGGTCGTCGGCACCCTGCTCGACACGCACCTCCTCTTCGAGCGGACGCCGGCGCGGTACAGCCAGCACGCCTTGCTGCATTCGTGGGCCAAGCGCCGCTGCCTGGCGGAAGACGCCGGCGACGTGCGTGATTCGGCGTTGCAGCGGCTGATTTCCCACTACGCGGGGCTCGCGACCGAGGCGGCGCAGCTGAGGCACCCGCGCCCGTACCGGGAGAAGTACGCGCGCGTCCGATCCGGCGGTGCGTCGTTCGCGACCGCTGACGACGCGCTGACCTGGTTCGACGTCGAATTCGCCACGTTGTCCACGCTGACCCGGCAGGCCGCCGCGGCGGGCCTCCACGCGCTGGCGACCCAGCTGTGCGTCGCCCTGCACTTCGAGTTCGAACGGCACCGTTCCGCGGAGTGGCTGCCGGTCAGCGAAGCGGCGCTCGCCGCGGCGCGCGCCGCCGGGGACCCGGCCGGGCAGGTGCTCTGCCTGCGGGTGCTCAGCAGCGCGCACTGGAGCAGATCGGACCACGCCGAAGCGCTCCGCCACCTCGACGAAGCCGTGAAACTGGCCGACGAGCTCGATACGCCGGACCTCCGCAGGCTCGTCCTGAGCGATCTGGGCCGCACGTCGATCTCGATCGGCCGGCTCCACGACGCCGCCGGGCACTACCGGCGCGCTCTGGACCTGGAGCCGGCTCCGGACGGGGCGGCATCCATCCCGAACCTCGTCGTGCTCGGTGACGTCCTGTGGGAGCTGGGGGAACTCGCCGGTGCCCACGAGCTCCAGGCCAAGGCGATCGAGACGGCGACCCGGCAGGGTTACGCCGCCGGGCTGCAGCTCGCCGAAAGCCACGCGGGCCGGCCCGTCCAGGCGCTCGGTGACCTGGAACGCGCCGTCGAGCACTACCGGACCGGTCTCGAGCTGTGCCGGTCGGCCGGCGAGCACGCGGACGAAGCCAGCGTGCTCGCCAACCTCGCGGGAGCACTGCGCGACCTCGGCGAGTACGAGGAGGCGCTGGCGACCGCCCGCGACGCCCTGGCCAAAGCGACCCGGCTCGGCATGCGACGGACGCAGGCGGGCGCGCACCACGTGCTCGGCACGGTCATGGTGGAACTCGGCCGCTTCGACGTGGCCCGCACGGCGCTCGAGTCGGCGCTGGACCTTTCCGTCGAGGCGGCCCACCCGCGCGGCCGTGGGGACGCACTGGTCGCCCTGTCCGCAGTGCACCTGCGACAGGGCAGATTCGACGAGGCCCACGACCGGGCCGGCCGAGCCCTGGCCATCAGCGAGCAGACCGGCCACCGGCTGATCCGGGCGGACAGCCTGCTCGCGATGGCCGCCGTGGAGCGCGAACGCGGCGAATCCGGGGCGGCGCGGGCCCACGCCGAGCAGGCTCGGGCCCTGCACGAGCAGGCGGGCTGCCGACCGGGAGTCGAGCGCGCTGACGCGGTTCTCGGACGCCTCTGAGGGGCCGGTATCCGGGAGCGTCCAGGTATGTCCAGGATCCGGCCGTCCCCCTCCCGGGTCGTGGTGAACTGTGGCGGTCGTCGCCCAGCCGGGGACGACGCCGGTGGTCGGGGCACTGGCCGGCGGTTCGGCGGTTCGCAGCCATGGGGAGGTGGCGACGCCGAACCGCCGTGGCCCGCGCCGCCGGTTCGCCGCCCACCTGCAGGACTGGCGCGTCACCGCCAAGCCCGAACTCGGGTGACGTCGAATGGTTTTGGCCCAGCCGGCCTTCGAGTTGGGCGAATTGGCGAGACATTCGTTTGGCGGCTTGGACGACCAGCCTGGCCGTGATCGACCAACGCAGCGGCTCGACCGCAACTACGCCGGTATCTCGGGTTCCGGGAATTCGATCCAGTTCGACGATTGCCACCGGTCCGGTTGAGGTGCAGTTCCGGGCCACAGAGAGAGCGGGGCTTCGCTCCCTCGCCGCGAGTGGCCAACGGCCGGCCGGTTGCTGGTACTTCGGCGACATCGACACGCAGCGGGGAGCGCGGGCGTCGAAGTAGGCGATGGCGCATGGTTGACGTGTCGTCGTAGAACGCGAAACGCAATCCGCGGGCGTGGTCGGATGGGGGCGACGACCTCGGTCTCGAAGGGGGGCGAGTTGGGATCACGTACTTGGGACGTGGGCTCGAAGACGGTACGCCTCACGGCTGAGCCGTCTCGCGTGGCACCCTCGACCACTCGTGGCCGGAGCGGTCGCCCGGTCGGATGACACGGCGGCTGACTCTTGAAAACCTCGTCGCCGTCGCCTCGCTGCTCACCCAACGGTCGTCCCTGGCGGTGCACATTCCCCATTCGGCCGCAACGTCTTCGGCATCAGCTTCACCTCGGCGTTCACCCCCCGCTGGTCCTGGCCACCGGGTACTTCCGGATCGATCATGTTCCGGTGCGAAGTGATGGTCAGATCTAGGACATTCGCGTGATGGGTGCCGTTGCCTGCGGTCACTGACTGTAAAGATAGGGCGACCGAGTCGAGGTTGGTTGTGGACGACGGATCGGAGTCGAGCATGGTTTGGCTGGATGATCTGCGCGGGCAGGGAGTGCGGCGCAGCTGGCCGGCCGGTGCGACGGTTCTCCACGAAGGCGACAATTCGGATCACGTCGTCATCATCGAAGTCGGTAGTGTGAAAGTTTCCCTTTCTTCCCCTGCTGGGCGGCAGGTCGTTTTGGCGATCAGAGGGCCGGGTGAGCTGCTTGGCGAAATCGCCGCCATTGATGGCAGGTCGCGGTCCGCGACTATCACCGCGCTGTCCTCGGTCACTGCCACCGTGTTGCCGGGTGCCGCCTTCCGGAGCCTCTTGATGAAGGACGGCGCTCGGGCGTTCGCGATGCTGCGAATGGTGACCGAGCGGCTGCGCGAAGCCGACGCGCACCGGCTGGAACTGGGCGCCTATGCCGTGCTGCACCGGACTTCCCGGCTGCTGGCGGACTTCGCCGGGCGTCATGGCTTCGTCGGTCGTGACGGTGCCGCCATCCAGGTGCCGCTGTCGCAGGCGGAACTGGCTCAGGCGACCGGAGCTTCGAGAGAAGCAGTGGTCAAGGCTCTCCGTCACCTGCGTGAACTCGGTGCGGTGCGGACGTCCCGTCGGCGGATCGAGATCCTGAGCCTGGATACGCTCAGCATGATCACCGACGATCTCCTGCCGGGGTAGCTCGCCGGCTTGACCAGAGAAACAGCCCGATCGCCGTGAGCAGCGGACCGGCCCCCACTGCGGACAACGGCGTGGAGCGGACCAGTTCCTCTCATCCTCCCCCAAGGGACAGCGCCGGCCCGAGCCGGCTTCCGCGTGCAAATACGCAGACCGTCCTCATCCCGGGAACAGTGGCCGTGCCGGCGTCCTCGGCCGACGTCCGAGGATCGACGCCTGGATCTCGGCGTGAAGCTTCCGGCGTGCGTGAGCTTGGGGAAGACCGGCCAAGTCGATGTACTTGATGCCGCGAAGGAGGCCGTCGGGTTCGCACGGCTCGATCCGTACCGGGATCAGTTTGCGCCGCATGCCGTCGCGGTCGGCTGACCACGCTGCTTGCCACTCCGTGCCCACCTCGTCCGACCGCAGGTAGTCCCGTGACAAGAGGGCGAGGGTGCGTGTCGACCACCGGACCGCATCGTGCAGCCGCTGTGCGTCGTGCGTCCCGGCCACCGCGTCCCACGCCTCGATGTGCACCCGGTGCCCGGCGGCGGTCAACTCCCAGGCGATCCATTCCGCCCATCGCTCCTGCTCGGGTGCGTAGGACACCAGGAAGTCCCAGGCGACCACCGACTCTCCCGGCGGACACGGCCCGGTGGCCGGCGTGGATGGTCCGGGGCCGGGCGGACCCGCTTCGGCTGCCGGCGGGCCCGGTTCCGCCGGAGCGGCAGCGCGCCCCGGCACGTGGACGTAGGCCGAACCGGTGAACTTGGGCACCAGGACGTCGACGTGCCGGAACGTCTCGGGGACGAGTCCCCGGAACCTCTCGGCCACCGTGGACCCGTAGATCTCCTCGGACACGATCAGTGCGAGGTCCGCGTCGTCGTCGGCCTCGAACACACGGCGGATGGGCGGCGAGTCGATCAAGCGCGAGGCGACCACGACCGAATCGCCGGCGAAGCCGATCTTGTCGAACACGACATCGCCGTGGTGGACGGAGACGCGCAGCCGGATCCGCCCCGCGGCGTTGCGGGTCCGGTTGTGTTCGGCGAGCAGGCCGGTCATCTCCCGGACGAAGTCGGCGACCACGCGCGGTTTCGGCACCGCGCCCGACACCAGCACCAGGAAGCCGTCACCGCGGTCCTCGGCCCGGTACTGATCGGCGGATATCCCCGCGGCCCGCATCGCTGCGGCCAGGGCCTCACGGATGCCGTCCCGCCACCTCAGCTGCACCAAGGTGCCGTGCCGGCTGAACCCGACTGCATCGAGCACGACGACGGTCACCGCAACCGGCTGTCCGTCGCCAGCCGTCAGCACATCCATTTTTCCTCCCGTCAGAACCGGCGTCCGCAACAAAGCTACTATTGCCGGAACCGTATCGACCACGACATTCGAAAAGCATCACATGATTGATTTCGAGGCGGCCAGCGAGTCGCCTCGAACGGCACCATACTCGTCGACTTGGGGAACAGATGACCATCTACGGAATCGACCTCGGAACGACTTACTCGTGCATTGCCCGCGTCGACAGCTCCGGCCGGCCGGAGATCATCCGGAACCGGCTCGGTCGTGAAGTGACACCGTCCGTCGTCTACTTCGAGTCACCGTTCCACGTCGTGGTCGGCGACGACGCCAAAAAGGCTGCGCTCACCCACCCTGACCTGGTCGTGTCCCGGATCAAACGGGAAATAGGCCGTCCAGAAGCCGAACTCGACTTCCACGACCGGTCTTTCACGCCCGAAGGGATCTCTGCGTTCGTCCTCGACGACCTGGTGAGCTCGGTGCGGGAGGCCACGGGCGAAGAGGTCAAGGACGTGGTCATCACCGTGCCCGCCTACTTCGGTGTCGCGGAGCGGGAATCGACCAAGGCAGCGGGTGCCATCGCCGGGCTCAACGTGGTGAACGTGGTGGCGGAGCCCGTTGCCGCAGCCTTCTTCTACGGCGTGCACGACACCGGCGCGACTCGGACCGTGCTCGTCTTCGACCTCGGCGGCGGGACCTTCGACACGACCGTCATCCGCCTCGGTCCCGGGGAGGTCACGGTGGTGTGCACCGACGGGGACCACCAGCTCGGCGGCGCGGACTGGGACGACCGGCTTGCCGCGCACCTGTGCGAACTGTTCACCGAGCAGTTCCCGGACTCCGGCGCCGAGGACGACGAAAAGTTCCTCCAGGACATCGCCCTGCACGCCGAAGAGCTCAAGCAATCGCTGACCAGCAGGCAGGCGTGCCGGCACCGGATGACCTTTGGGGACCACACCGCCGTGGTGGAGGTGCGGCGCGACAACTTCGAAGCGATCACCGCCGAGTTCGTCGAACGGACGATGGCGATCACCGAACGCACGCTCGGTCTCGCCCACGAGCGCGGTGTCGACCACTACGACGAGGTACTGCTCGTCGGTGGGTCCACGCGGATGCCCGCGATCGCCACCGCACTGCGCGAGCGTTTCGGTTTCGTGCCGAAGCTGCACGAGCCCGACCTCGCCGTCGCCAAGGGCGCGGCGTGGTTCGCGCTGCACGAGTCAGTGCGGCTGCGCAGGCCGGTCGGCGACGATTCGCCTGCTGCCGAGATCGCCCGCGCGATGGATCTGCCCGAAGGTGTCGTCCGCGCCACGGCGGAGCGGGCCGTGACCAACGTCGTGCCCCGGGCGTTCGGCGTCGCGGTCGTCGACCCGGCCGACCCGGACGGCGACTCGTTCCTCGTCAACCACCTGATCAGCGCCAACACCGCGTTGCCGGTGCAGAAACGTAAGCAGTTTGTCACCGCCCACGACGATCAGACCTCGATCCAGGTGCTCATCTACGAGCAAGCCGGGTCGGTCGAGTCGGAGGAGGCCGAGCACAACAAGCGCATCGGCGAAACAGTGGTCAGCCGCTTGCCGCCGCTGCGCAAAGGATCTCCGGTCGACATCACGTTCAAGCTCGACGCCGACGGCGTCCTGAACGTCGACGTGCTGGAGATCAAGACCCGCGGCACGGCCACCGTCGACATCAGGATCGGGGACCTCACCGAGCGGCAGGTGGCCCGGGCCCGAGATGACGTCGCAAGACTGACGTGACGGACGGGGAAACCACGGAAGGCACCCCGGAAACGCCGGAGAACTGCGGCACGAGACCGGTGACGATCTCGTCCATCGGGGCGCCCGCGTAGGCGGCCATCCGGTCGTCGAACACCGCGCCGGTGTCCACCGCGCGGACCCGCCGCAACGACAGCAGCTCGGCGAAGTCGTCGCCGGCGGCGGCCACCCGGTCGAGGACGTCGCTCGTGCCTCCGTCCTGCGCCAGCGCTTCGGCACAGTCGAGCGCTTCGCGCTCACCGAGCCTCGCGGCGTATTCGGCCGACCGGAAGTGGAGCCGCCGCGCCCGTTCGCGGTCCCCCTGCACGGCGACGACCAGGCCCAGTTCGCGCAGTAGGTGGACGATCAGCATCTGGTCGTCCTCGCGTTCGGCGATTTCCAGCGCGTGCTCCACCGACGACCTGGCTTCGGCGATCCGGCCGTCCTCCCGGGCGAGCCGGCCTTGGTGCCACAGGCAGTCGACCAGGAGCTGCGGTTCGCCGGTCTCACGGGCAGAGTGCAACGCCTTCCGGAAGAAAACACCTGCGGCGGTACGGTTCCCGGTCTCCGCCGCGTGTTCGCCCGCGAGCAGCAGCCGGGCCACCTCGAGCTGGGGTGGCAACCCGGCCGGGTCGATGCCGGCAGCCCGCCGTTTCACGTTGGCGGCCTGCTGTGGGCGACCGGCCCGGGGGAGGACCCAGGCGAGGCACACCAGGCAGGACAGCACCCAAACCGGCTCCGCGAGCTCGGTGAACGCTTCCGCCGCGCGGGCCAGGGCATCGGCCGCCCTGCGTGGTTCACCCCGGTACAGCCGGCATCGCCCGAGCTGGCGCAGCACATCGGCTCTGAGGTGCGGCGCACTGACTGTTCCGAGTAAGGCGAGGCATCGGTCGTAGAGCTTTTCCGCTCCGTTGTTGTCGCCTTCGTCCAGTTCGATGTCCGCGAGCCGGGCCAGGCACTCGGCCTCGACTCGCGGGTTGTGTTCGGCCGAGGCGGTGTCGAGGGCGGCTTCGTACCACCGCACCGCTTGAGCAACCGCACCCCGCTCGCGGGCGATGAGCCCGAGAGCGAGCAGGCAGGTCGCCCCGGTGCGGGTGCTGCTGAGTGCGTGAGCACGGCCGACGCCGTCTTCGAACAGCTCCTGCGCGCCGGTGAGGTCACCGCGGCGCAGCCGCATCAGTGCGAGCTGGAGCACGCACGCCAAGGCGAGCCCCTGATCCCCGATGCGCTCGGCTGTCGCGTGCGCGAGCTCGAACTGTCCGGTCGCGTGGTCGAGTTCGCCGGCACCGACGAGGATGCCGCCGAGAGCGAGCCTGGTGGTGGCGACGAGCTGGTCGCTGCCCAAGCGTTCCGAGAGTGTGATCGCCAAGACCAGTGCTTCCCGGGCGCCCGCGGGATCGCCCAGCGCGGCGTGGATCCGGCCCAGCTGTTGGTGGGCGACGATCCGGCCGCGCCGGTCGTCGAGGGCGTCGGCGCACTCGGCGAACATCTCGTAGGTGGACCTCGCGTTCTCGTACTCGAGCCGGTTCACCTGGACCTCGCCGAGCAGCTGCAAGCAAGATGCTTGCAGCGGAATGTCGTGCGCCTCCACCGCGAGGCTTTCCGCCAGCTCGAGGTGTTCTTCTGCCTCGTCGAGCAACCGCCTGGTCAGTGACACCGCCCCGAGCTGCAGCGACGCCGCCGCGACCAGCCGGCACATGTCGAGGTCTGCCGCGGCCATCTCCAGGGCCAGTAGGCCGTGGCGCTGGGCCTCCTCGACCTCGCCGATGGCCGCGGCCACCGCGGCGAGCTCGAGGTTGGCCGACGTGTCCGCCGCCTCCTGTTCGATCTCGCCGGCCAGTTCGAGAGCACCCAGGCTGAACCGCTCGGCGCTGTCGTCGTCGCCACGGCCGAGCGCCAGGCCGCCGAGCCGCTGGTAACAGCCGGCGAGAAGCACGCGGGCGTCGATCCGGTCGGCGACCGATGCCTCGCGGACGATCGCCATCGCCCGGTGGTAAGCCTCCTCGGCCCCGCTGTTGTCGCTTCGCAGCTGGGCGATCGTGCCGAGCTGCTGGAAGCCGACCGCCGTGGCGATACTGTCGCCCGTAGTTTCCGGCATCGCCTTGCGCTGGCACGATTCGGCGGCCGGGAGCGCGTGTCGCCGCAGGGCGATGACGGACATTCGGTGGTGGAAGACACGCACGTCCGGTGAGTCCGGGCCGATGCGCTCGATGACCTCCTCGCACAGAGACCATTCCCAGTCCTGCCTGCCGAGCCGGTCCAGGACCGAGCACATCTCCGCGGTCACAGCCACCGCTTGCGCTGCCAGCCCCGCTGCCCAGCTGTGGTGGCGGGCTTCCTCCAGGAGCTCGATCTGCATCGTCGGTTCCCGTACCCACAGCTGGGCTCGCGACCGGTGGTACGCGGCGGCCCGTGTGTGCGCCGCGGCCAGGGCCGCGGGATCCACGTGGCGCGTCAGTTCCCGTGCTGTCCAGCGGTGGACCAGGTACTGCTCCGGCGGCGGACCGCCGTCGTCCGCCGGTTGCCGGATCGGCGCGAGCAACGTCAGCTCCAGCAGCCGGTCGCGGGCGGCGGCCAGGCCGGGACGCTCGGGCGGCTGGGCCATGAGGGCGAGGTCGCGGATGAGCTGCTCACACTGGGCCCGCGGCAATCCGCGTCCCTCGCGCAGTGCCCGGTGCGCCTCGGTGAGCCGGTCGCGCATCGCGGGGTCGTCGTCCAGGGGCCGGACGGGCGTGACGACCCACAGCAACGCGGCCGCGTCGACCGGGACCCGGTACACCGACGCCGCCACGAACAGCTCGGCGGCCAAGGGAAACGATGCGGTCAGTTCGTCGTGCAGCCGGTGCAGCAGCACGTCGGACGCGGTGATCGCCACCGTTTCCGCAAGGGCGGTGTCGAGGGTGCGTTCCCGCCACCACGACCCGCTGTCGAGTCCTTCGGCCTGCAGCGCCAGGTCGATCCGTTTCATTACGCCGTCGAACTGCGCGCCGGACCCTTTCCTGGCTTCCAGCGGCCGGCCACCACGGAGCACGGCATCCAGGTACTCGAGGGCCCGCGGATGACCGCCGAGGTCGTGGTGGACGCGCCGCCGGTCCGCCGGCTGCAGCCGGTCCAGAGCGGGAAGCCGGAAGATCAGCTTCCTGGTCTCGGCCGCGGACAGCGGCCCGAGATGGTGAACGCGCAGGCGGTGCCCTGCACTGACGGTCAGCGGTTCTCGGTGCCGCGCGGTCACGATCAGCCGGGCGAGCTTCCCCAGCCCGAGCCACGCGTCGAGGAAGTCCCCGAGACCTGCTTCGGGTTCGCCGTACTCGCTGCCGTCCGGGGTCCCGGCCTCCAGAGGATCACCGATGGGGTCGTCCAGCACCAGCAGGATTCCGGAACGCAGCGACGGAAGGACGTACTCCGCGAAGTCGTCAAGCCGCTCACACCACGGCACCTCGTCGTCCTCGAGGTCGGCGAGGACCTCCCGATCGCTGCCGCGCTGGTGGCGCAGGCGCTTGGCGACGGTGCGCAGCACCCGGTCGACGGTGCACCGGCCGTGCAGCGTGACCAGGACGGTCCGCTCGTCGCACACCATGTGCACCAGCTGGGCGGCGAGACTGCTCTTGCCGACCCCGCCCATGCCGTGAATGAACACACCACCGCTCTCTCGCAGCGTCCGGACCAGTTCGCGCAGCTCCGCCCGCCGTCCCACGAAATCGCCCAGCCGGAGATCCACGACGCCCCGCAGCCCGGGCCGGTGAGCCGGGCGGCCGGGTTCCTCGTGCTTCCCGGGGCCGATCAGGTCGCCGCCGCGCACGCGCTGGAAATAGGCCGGGGTGGCCCATTCCGCGAGCAGCCGGCGCCGGTCGTCCTTCCGGCGCCGCTCGAGTTCCCGGCGCGCGATCGTCACAGCCGCGAGGGGGTCGGACCCGTCGCGCTGCGTGGC
Organism: Amycolatopsis sp. NPDC058278; assembly: GCF_042881395.1. NCBI lineage: Bacteria > Bacillati > Actinomycetota > Actinomycetes > Pseudonocardiales > Pseudonocardiaceae > Amycolatopsis > Amycolatopsis sp. NPDC058278. The sequence goes on from NZ_JBHVXZ010000076.1 coordinate 36,187, forward strand.
CAGCTCCCGGTAGGTGCGCGCGAGCATTTCCGTGGCGTAGTCGTCGCTCACCGAGGCCGTCATCGCCAGCACCGAAGGCACCCCGCGGTTCAGCAATGCGTGAGCGACGCTGGGCAGGCCGTCCGCCCGGCCGGCCTGGGCGGTGGAGCACCCGGCCAGTACCACCAGGGGCACGGGCTTCCCGGTGACGGCCAGTTCGTCCGCGAACCGCTCGGCACGGACCCGGTCCACCCCGCCGTCCTCGGTTTCCAGCAGCAGCTCACCCGGCCGGGCGTGGCAGGAGACGTGCAAGACGTGGAAGCGCTCTTCGGTGAGCGCCTCGCGGATCGCCGCCAGAGAGCCCCAGTTGAGGATCCGGACGTACGCGCCGGCGTCCTGGCGGGCGGCTTCGACTTCGTCAAGGATCCGCGAGAGCTCGTACTCGTAGTCCAGCAGCTCCCCGCCGCCGGTGTCCGGGCTCGCCACGACAGCCAGTACACGCAGCGGTCCGGGCACGTCGGGCCGCACGGTGGGCCCGAGGCCCGCGACGTACCGGTACAGGCGCACCGAAGCCTGCAGGCACAGGGGAGCCGGGTCGCCGGGGAGCACGACGCTCTCCCACGGCAGGTCGCTCAGTCCGTCGTCGAGGTGCAGGGCGAAGTGGACGATCCGCCCCGACCGCGCGACCTCGTCCAGGTGCTCGCGGACTGCGGTGAGCACCGGGCCCGTGAGGAAGTCCTCAGCCAGCCGACGGCCGACGGCACGGCAGGCGGCATCGAGATCGGGCGCCGTGGCACCGCCCCCGCCCGGCTCGTGGGCGCGAAAGGTCCGGTCGGCGCTGCGCCGCACCCGGTCCATCGTCCACAACGCGTTGCGCAACGCCTGGGTCGGTCCTTCGTGGGCCGCGGAGACCGCATCCCTGCCCTCCACGACCAGAACCGCTTCCCGGGGGCCGACGCGCAGGGTCGTCCACACCGGCGAATCCACGACGCGGGCTGTGTCGGGAGGCACCAGGAAGCCAGTCTCGACGGCGCCGCGAGCGCGGCGGTCGCGCAAGGCGTCGGCCAGGATCCCCACACGCGCACGAAAAGCCTCGTTGTCCGCCACGTCGGCGAAGCTGAGCGGTACCTGGTCGCTCAGGTGGGGCGGAAGGTGCACCTCCAGGCCGTCCGCCCGGAGAACCGGGACCAGCCTGCGCAACCGTCTGGCGTTGAACAGATGGGCGAGGGTCCGGTATTCCTCGGTCACCCCGTGCGAAGCGTGCCCGACGACGATGACGGCACTGTCCGCCCCGGCGATGCCCTCGTCGGTGCGCCCGATTTCGGATTCGCCCGGCGTGATGTCCCACGCTCGCAGGAACACGCCGAGACCGAGTGCTTCCAGTTCGTGGCCGAGGTTTTCGGCGAACCGCCGGTCCGCCTTGCAGTAGGAAACGAAGACATCCCAACGGGTCAGATCGGCGTCCTTTCGGTGAGGGTGACCATGGTGACACCGCGGGGAGCGGATCGGCAAGTCTGCGCCGGAAAAACGATTCCTCACTTCCCGCGTTCGGCCGAATCGGTGACCAATCCCCCCTATCCGCCGCCGATCGGGGTATCGTCGCCGGCGCAATAAAGTTGACCAGGACGCAAATACGTCTTGTGATTGATTTGGCTGGCATCGACCCTTTTCGAGGAGATCCGCTCCGGTGAACGCCCCTGCACACGAACACATCGACCCGGCCGCGAAAAAGCCGTCGAGGACCTTCGGCATCGACCTGGGCACCACCTACTCGTGCATCTCCTACGTCGACGACAGCGGACGCCCGACGATCGTCAAGAACGCCATCGGGGAGGACACCACACCGTCGGTGGTGTTCTTCGAGACCGAGGACAACGTGATCGTCGGCCGCATCGCGAAGAACTCGCAGAAGACCAATCCCGAACTCGTTGCCTCGCTGGTCAAGCGCGACATGGGGGAGAAGACGACGCTGTCGTTCCACGGCACGGAGCACAGCCCGGAATCGATCTCCGCGCTCATCCTCCGCGAAATTGCCGCCGCTGCCACTGCCGAACTCGGTGAGCCGGTTCGCGACGTCGTCATCACCGTGCCTGCCTACTTCGGCGTCAGCCAGCGGGAGGCGACCCGGCACGCCGGCGAGATCGCCGGGCTCAACGTGGTCGACGTCGTGCCGGAACCGGTCGCCGCCGCCCTGCACTACGACGCCGCCGGTGGTGGCGACCGTACGATCCTGGTCTACGACCTCGGGGGCGGAACGTTCGACACCACCGTCATCCGGTTGGTGGGCAACGACATCAGCGTCGTTTGCACCGACGGCGACCACCACCTCGGCGGTGCGGACTGGGATGACCGGATCAGTTCGTGGCTGCTGGAGCGCTTTCTCGCCGAAAACCCCGGCTCGGCCGCCGGCGAGCACGAGGATTTCCTGCAGAGCCTCGCGACCTCGGCCGAAGAGATGAAGAAGGCGCTGTCGCGGAGGACCGGCCAGAAGCAGCCGATGCGTTTCGCGAGCGAGGTGGCGACCGCCGAGCTCACCCGCGAACGGTTCGAGCAGCTGACCGCGGACCTGCTGGAACGCACCTTCGGCATCACAGCGCGGACGATCGAGACCGCCAAGGTGAAAGGCGTCGACCACTTCGACGACGTTCTGCTCGTCGGCGGCTCGGCCCGGCTGCCGGCGGTCGCCGCCGGGCTGCGGTCGCGGTTCGGGTTCGAACCCCGGCTGCACGATCCCGACCTGGCCGTGGCCAAGGGGGCCGCGCTGTTCGCGCTGATCCAGACGGTCAAGACCGCTTTCCCGGAGGGGGACGACGCAGCGCCGGCAACCGTCGCGAAGATCGCCGACCAGCTGGGTATCGACCCCGAAGAGGTGCGCCGGCTTTCGGAAAAGAAAGTGGTGACCGTCGCGCCCCGGGCCTTCGGCATCAAGGCGCTGCGGCAGGGTAGCCTCACCGATTCCTACGTCGACCACCTGATCAAGGCCAACGACATTCTGCCGGCCACGCCGCCCGTCCAGCGGTACGTGACGGCCCACCCGGACCAGACGAGCATCCTGATCGAGGTCTGGGAGCAGGCTGGCGCGGTGGCCTCGGCGGATCTGGAGCACAACAACCTGATCGGCGAAGGCCGCATCGCGAACCTTCCGCCGTTGTCCAAGGGCTCACCGATCGACGTGACCTTCAGCATGGCCCAAAACGGCACCTTGCGCGTGCACGCCGTGGAGACGACCACCGGCGAGGACCTCGACATCGAACTGCTCATCGGCGGGCTCAACCGTGACGAAGTCGCGCAGGCGCGGGACGCGGTCGCTCGGTACTCGGTCGGTGGGTAACTTCGATGCCGTCCGAGTTCGACACCTACCGGGACACCGTGCTGGACGCGGCCCGGCGGGCGGGCAACGTCCCCCCGGCGGACCTGTTCCTCCGGTACGACATCGACCCGAACCGGGTCCGCGACCCCGAGGATTTCAAGCGCCGGGTCGCGGCCGTGGTGAAGTTCTGGCGGTCCCTGAAACACCAGCGCAAGTACCTCCCGCTCGCCACCGCGCTGCTCACCGCCGACACCGACCTGAGCCGGCGTGGCCAGCTCACTCTCGATGCCTTCACCAAGCAGCACGCGGAAGGCCGCAGCCGAGCGCGTGCCAGGATGGACGACCGGATCGCCGCCGTCGCCGAGTCGGCATCGTGCCTGACCGTGTCGGGTCTGCGCCGACTGCTGGCCATGCTGGACGGGGCCTTCACCGAGCCCGAGGTGCGGGCGGCACTGGCGGAGAAGAACATCACGGTGATCGAGCCGCCGTGGGAGCTCCCGGCCGGTCCTCCCACTCCTTCGGCGCGCTCGCTGACCGGGCCGCTGAGGGCGCTCGGGAGCCGGCTCTCACCTGACGTGGTGTTCGGCGCCGAGGCGGTGCGCGCGGGGTTCCGGCTCAAGGACGGCTTCCGGCTCGCGGCCGACGGGAAGACCGTGACGCACGCGGAACTGAACTCCCTGCGGGAAAATAATTCGCGGAGCAAACACGACGAGCACAAGACCGCCGTGGAGACGGTGCTTTCGATCCTCATCGGGCTCGCCGAGCAGACCGACGCCCTGCACAAGCTGTTCCTGTGGGAGGTGACCGAACAGCTGCGCCCTGACGTCGAAGCGGGATTGCCGGTGCGGGTGGTGACCCAGAGTGCCACCGATCTCGGGCTGGACGCGGCGGAGGCGGCGGAGCTGGTCGTCACGCTGACGGCAGGCACCGGCCGCCCGGTCCGGGACGACACCGTGGCCCGGCGGATCGCCGAGGCGATCCGATGCGGTGAGCTGAAGGAGGCGCGCAGCCTGCTCGACGAAGTGCCGGCCACCGAATGCGCCCAGGAGCGGGCCGAACTCGATGCGATCGTGCGTCGGGTCGCCGACCTCACGCGCCAAGCCGAAAGAGCGCTGGCCGACGACGATTCCGAGGACGCTGCCGCGCTGCTGGCCGAGGCGGCGGCGTCGGCCGCGGACGACGAAAGCCTTCGGGCGCGGCTGGCGGCCATCCTGCCGCCACCGCCGGGAGAGGTGACGGCCGGGATCGACGGCCTCCGCGGGCGGATCCACGTCCGATGGGCACCCAGCAGGTCCAGGACGCCCGGGGTGCGTTACCGCGTCGTCCGCACGGCGGAGACTCCCGCGGTGACCAGCTCGGCGGGGACGACGATCGCCGAGACCGCGGGAAACGAAGCCGAAGATGAGTTGCCACCCCCCGCGGTGCCCGTCTGCTACACCGTCTTCGCGTCGCGGGGAGGCGAAGCCTGGTCGGCGGGCGTGGCCGCTTCCCCGGTCGAGTCGGTGCCGGGGGTGACCGACCTCGAACTCCGCGCGACGGAGCAGGCGGTCGCTGGTTCCTGGCAAACGGCGTCCGGGACCTCGGGTGTGCTCGTGACGCGGAGCGCGGTGGATTCCGGCGATAGCGTGGCCGTGCCGGCCCGGGGGATGTCGATGTTCACCGACCCGGCGGTGCGGGCGGGGATGACCTACGAGTACGCGGTCACCGCGCTCTACCGGTCCCCGTCCGGCGAGGAACGGCGATCCGTTCCCGTCCGTGCCCTCGCCACACCGACCGCGCCGCCGACAGCGATCGAGGAGCTGCGATGGACGGCGGCCAAGGACGGCGGGGCTTCGGTCGTCGAGCTGAGCTGGTCCTCACCGCGCAGCGGAACCGCGGAGATCAGGGTCTCGGCCGGGAAACCCGAATGGCCGGTCGGGACGGTCGTGCCCCGGGCCGCCGCCACCGGCATCGGCAAGGTGATCGGCGGTGGGGTGACAACCGACGACCGAGGATACGACCACCTCGTGTTCCGGCCTCCGCAGGGCCGGGTGGTGCTGACCGCGATCACCGTCTCGGGGGACTGGGCCGCGATCGGGGCCGGCACGACGGTGTCGCTGCTCGATCCGGTCAGCGACCTGCGAACCTGGCGCCACGGCGACGTCATCCGGCTCTTCTGGACCTGGCCGCCGGGAGCGAGCCGGGCTCGCGTGGCGTGGTGGCCGACCGCGACCGGCTCACCGTCGGCGCCCCTCGGCGAGTTCCCCGTTTCCCTGCGCGACCACACCGCATCCGGTGGCGCCACGTTCACCGCGCGTCCTGGATCGGTTACCGTCTCGGTGCGCACCGTCACCGGCCGGCCGGGCGCCGACGAATCATCCCCGGTGCTGACCGCCGTGGTGCCCGGCGAACGGACGAAGGTCAGGTACTCGATCGAATCGACGGGACTGCCTGGCCGGCGGCGCCACCAAGTAGTTCTCACCAGCGACCAGCCGTGCCACCTGCCGACGGTGCTGGTCGTCCACCGCAAGGACGGCATCCTCCCGCTGCGTGCCGGCAGTGGCACCACCCTCGCCACGATCAGCGCGCGCGAGCTGGCGGAGGGCCAGCGTGTTTCGGTGCCGCTCGACGTCCTGGTGCGTCCCTTGTCCGGCCTCGCCTGCTTCCTCGATCCGTCTTCCTCCGTTCCCGCCGAGGTGATCCTTGTTCCCGCTACACCGCAATGATCTCACCTGCCCCTACTGCTACCAGCGCTTCCGGGTCAAGGAGATTCTGTTCCGCTGCTCCGGGCTGGCCGGCCGCCGCAAGCGGTGCTCGACGTCGGTCGACCACGTCCTGGGTGAGCAGATGGGGGAGTTCCAGCCCAAGCCCCCACCCTTCGCCGCCGACGGGCGCCGGCAGGAGGCCGTGCACCCCGAATGCGGGGCGGTGACCCACCACCGCCTCTGCCCTCGCTGTCACAGCATGCTTCCCGTCCAGTACGTCGAAATCGACAACCGGCTCATCGCCCTGGTAGGGGCCAAGGAGAGCGGCAAGACGGTGTACATGACGGTGCTGCTCCACGAGCTCGCGAACTCGGTCGGCGAGCGGTTCGGCGCTTCACTGCTCGGCGCGGACGACCCGACCAGGACGAGGTTCGAAGACGACTACGAGAAGCAGCTGTACGAGCGGCACCAGCTCTTCGGGGCGACAAAATCCGCGGTCGCCACCGCGGGTGGGCGGCGTCCTCTGGTGTTCAACCTCGCCGTCGGGCGCCCGAAATCGCGTGCCCGCGAAGTCACCCGCACTACGCTGTCCTTCTTCGACACAGCCGGCGAGGACATGCGGACAGACCACGGCGTCGACCAGAACGTGCGGTACCTGTCCAGCGCCGACGCCATCATCCTGCTGCTCGATCCGTTGCAGCTGAGCGGGGCCCGCCCGCTCGCGGACGCTGATGCCCTGCTCCCCGTTGAAGGAGGTGCCACCGACGGGCCCACCGCGGTGCTGAGCAGGATCATCGAGCTGCTGCGGGCCAGCGGCGCCGCGCCGGCCCAGCGAAAGATCGGCAAACCGCTGGCCGTCGCGTTCACGAAGATGGACGCTCTCGCCGGCGCGCTGCCCGAAGGCAACCCGCTGGCGCGCCCACCGTCCGTCCGGCCGGTTTTCGACGACGCCGACGGTCTGGCCGTGCACCGTTACATGCAAGCACTGCTGCGTGATTGGGCCGGCCACAACCTCGAGACCTCGCTTGCGAACAACTTCGAGCGCTACCGCTTCTTCGGCTTGTCCGCACTCGGTGAAAGCCCCCGGCTGGACGACGAGGGCGACGGTATGCAGCGCGTGTCCAGCCCACACGGCTGGCGGGTGGAGGACCCGCTGCTGTGGCTGCTGGCCGAGTTCGGCGTCATCGGCAAGGATGGCCGCCGATGAGCGCGGCGTTCGGGCAGCTCTACTACACCTCTTGTGAGCACGGCCTCGCCGGTTACCCGGGCTTCCAGTTCAACGCGTCGACGCCCGGTCTGCGCCCGGACGTCCTGGCCGACGTCGAGGCCCTGGCCGGCTACGAACCGCCGCGTGAGCTGGTCATCGAGGCCGGGGTGGCGCGGCTTGACCGCTATCCGGTCAACTTGTGTTACCGGCCGGGGCCGCGAACGGTGCTGGCCAACACCGTTTTCGTCGGCAACGACTATTCGCACCGGTTCGGCAACTACTTCGCACACGCCCTGGTCAGTGCGGACGTCGAAGCGTCATTGGGTGATTTGCTTCCGATCGAACTGTGGCGCGCGCCGTTCTGGACGAGTGTCGCCGTGCTCGACCCGGTACTGCCAGAACTGCCCGCTCCACCGCAGAGGGGACGGCTGGACCGAGCGAGCGTCGACGAGTTCGTGCGGTCGCACCCCTGCTGGGAACGGCTGCCCGACCTCCTCACCGCGGTCGACGCGGCGGTCCGCGACGGCGAGCGCAAAGTGGTGCTCGTCGAGCACGACGCCGACGCCGTCGCGCATTGGATCGCGGCCGTCTCCTACCTGCTCCCGGAAAACCTGATACGCCTGATGTCGTTCGCGACCTACCTGCATCAGCCGCAGTACAGCCGGCTCGACGTCGTCGGCACGGTTCCGGGATCGGACGTGGACCGCTCGGCGTTCGACAGCGACCTGCTCTTCGACATGGTCGCCGAGCGCAGCAGCACGATCACCCCGCACCGCTTGGCCGGACTGCTGACCGAAATCGGCCTGCTTCACACACCGGTGGTGTGGGACCGAGCCGGACCTCTGGCGGACGGAACCGAGCAAGGCCTGGACGACTGGCACCCGGTCGTGGCGGCCGCCGTCATGCAGCCGGGCTTCGGCGAGGCGGCCGATGCGGCCGCGGTCGCACCGTGGCTGGCCGGGCGCGCCGGCCGGCTCGGCGCGCACGTCGTCGCCGACATCGGCCTCCGGGTGCTGCCGGCCGCCGCTTCCGGCGCCGACGCGGCCGCGTCGTTGCTGAGTCTTTCCGAAGCCGCACGAACCGTGGGGGCGCAGGTCCTGCTGAGGAAGATCGAACTGGAGTGGGCCGACTCGGTCCTCCGGTCCGCTCTCCGTGGCCGGCGGGAATTCGAAGGCGGCCTCGAGCTGTCCACGGACGAAGCGCGCACCCGAGCGGGCCACACGCTGGCTGCGGAACTGCCTCGAACCAGCCCGGAGCACGTTGTCGAAGCGCTGATGTGGGCCGCTCGGTCGGGGGTCGAACTCGGCGAGCACACCCTCCGCGCCACTGGGTACCACGTCTTCGGTCCGCTGGTGCTCGAAAACCGGACAGACGAGCGGACCCGGTCACTCCTCGGTGCGCGGCCCCCGCTGTGCTGGGGCGCGGTCGACCACCTCGTCACCGTCGCCCGCACGGACATCGGCGCGGTGGTCGCCGCACTCAGCTCGGGGATCGGCGACCTGCTCGAGGCCGGCAAGGAACACAAACTCCTCGCGGCCGTCGTGGTCGCGGACGTCCGCCGCGGCAGGCTCACCCCGGCCGAGGCACTGCGGGAGATCACTCCTGTCGACGTCGACGTCGCGGTGCTCCGGCTGTTGTGGCCGTCGGGTGGCTGGACGCACGGCGAGGCGCTGGATGTGCTGAGTGCCCTGCGTCCGGAGGACTGCCGCGCTCCGATCGTGCTCGAGTGGCTCACGAGGTCGGTCACCGGCCCACCCGTGGCGGGCGAGGAGCACCTTTTCGACCGGTTGTGCGGCCAGCTGGACGCGGCCGGTCTCCACCCCGATCTGCCGGCGGCGGCCCGCGAACGGATCGACACCCACGTCACCGTCAGGCGGCTGATCGACGAGATGACCGGCGCCGGTGAGGAAAGGTTCGGTTCGTTGCTCCACGCCGTTTGCCGCAGCTACCGGTCCTCCGGTCCCCAACGCCGCGAAATGATCGTGCGGTGCCTGCTCGGCAGGATCGATGACGTCCCGCCTCACCTGCGGGCCCAGGTGCTCGTTCGGCTGCCCGACGTGCGGGAGGCCTATCTCCGTGCCCACGGCTCGGCCCGCCGGCCCTCGCTGCTCGACCTCAAGAATCACGTCCTCGTCGCGTGGAAGATCGCCCGGATGAGCGGCGATCGCACCTCCGGTCCGGCCTTCGACGAGATCTCGCGGGTGGCGTTGGCCTTGCGCGACCGGTTGCCGCGCAGGGACGTCCGGAAGGTCGTCGCCCTGATCGAGCGCACGGATCCTGCGGCCGCGGTCTGGTTCGCCGAGCAGCCGCGGCGGACCGGAACGGGATTTTGGCCCTTCCGTTCGCGGACGAGACGCCCGTAGAGCAGGAGGAGCAGCCGATGCTGATCATCGCGGCGACGGTCGTCGTCTGCCTGGTTCTGGCGTGGCCCGCCGCCCACGGCGTCCGGTACGTCACCGTCATCCTCGGCGCGGCCGGGCGCGCCTTCGCCCGGGCGATGGGCCTCGGCAAGGAGCCCCACACCGCGGAGATCCCGAAACCGGCGAAAGGCGTGGCGAACCGCGAGTACGCCCACGAGCGTTATCTGCGCCGGCAGTCTTGGCGCGACTTCCGGCACGCGAACGTCCGAGTCTGGTCCGAGGTCGGCAAAACGATCAAATCGTGCTGGGAGAAGCTTCGTGTCCTGCACCCGGCGCAGGCCAACCCGCCGCAACCGGAGTACACCACGTTCCGGCGCGTCGCCGGTGCCGGTCTGCTGATCGGCACCGCGGTCGCCGCGGTGGTGATCGCTGGGCTCGCGCTGGCCGACGCCGTCGTGCTCGGCATGCTGTTCGTCGCCGAGTACGCCTTCCTTTGGGTGCTGGTGGGCGCGAACGCGCTCGGGCAGCACATGCGAGGGGTGACGATGACGTGCCGGAACTGCGGACACCGGTTCACGCGGGCTGAATACACCTGCCCTGGGTGCAAAGTCCGGCACCACAACCTCCGGCCCGGCCGCTATGGGGTGCTGCACCGCACGTGCGGCTGCGGGTACCGGCTGGCGTCGACGGCGTTGTCGAAGAATTACCGGCTCGAAAGCTGGTGTCCGCACTGCGACAAGCAGCTGGCCAGGGAAACCGGCATGGTGGGCGAGATCGTCATCCCGCTGTTCGGTGCGCCGGGCGCGGGGAAGTCACAGCTGATCACCGTGCTGACCGTGGCGATCGAGACGCTCGCCGGCCGCACCGGCGGCACGTTCGACTACGCCGACGACCAGACGCGTAGCAACGCCACCAAGGCGTGGCGCGGCCTGGTGACGACCAACCGGTCGGAGAAGACGACGCTGGTCGGCGGCGCGACGATCGTTCCGGCGTACTCGATGTACGTCAAGCCGCGGCGCGGTCAGAAGAAGCTGCTGCACGTGTTCGACGCTCAGGGCGAGGTCTTCCACCGTTCGGAGAAGATTCAGCAGCTGGAGTACCTCAGGGTGGCCAAGACGTTCGTCTTCGTCGTCGACCCGCTGTCGATCGACCGGCTCTGGGTTTCGATCGCCGAGTCGCACCGGCCTGAGATGGAAAAAATTCGCGCGCAGCAGGAACCATCCAAGACGTTCGACGAAACGGTGATGACCGTGATCGCCATGGGAATCGACCTCGGCAACGTGCACCTGATCGTGGCGCTGAGCAAAGCCGACCTGATCAGCGAACCACTGCGTGCAGTCGACAGGACTGACGACGCTTCCATCCGCGCCTGGCTCGTGGACAAGTTATCCCAGGGCAACCTGGTGCGGACGATGGACAACCACTTCAAGTCGGTTTCGTTTTTCCTGACTTCGGCGTTGGCGACGGAGAACGGCACCGCGGACAGCAGTGTCGAGTCCTTGGCCGAACGGACGCTCGCGACCCAGGGATTCAAGCTGTGACCGCAGACGACCCTTTCCGCCGGTGGCGTGTGTCGGTGTTTGTGATCGTCACGGCGACGGCACTGGCCGGCGCGCTGACCATGACCTGCTTGTTCGTCATCGCTGTCGTGCGCGTGGTCCTGGCGGTCTTGTCCCACGTCATCTGACGAGGTGGGCGTTCTGCGTATTTGTACGCAGAACGCTGAAGGCCGGGCCAGTAGACAATCGGCTACTTGATACTGGGCAGCAGGACCGGGTCCGGCCAGACTCTGGTCCAGGTGCTCGGTGAGTCGCTCCCACAATCGGCTGCCCGCCGGTGTCA
>NZ_JBHVXZ010000077.1:0-47071 GCF_042881395.1 Amycolatopsis sp. NPDC058278
GTCACAAACTGATCTTGGACACCCTTCGCCCGTCTCCGGTCACCACCCAGACTTACGCATTACTCGTCTAGGCTGGCACATCACGGCGGGCAACTCCTCACCGATCAACGACGGCGCGGCGGCGCTGCTCATCACCAGCGGCGAGAAGGCGGCGGCGCTGGGCCTGAAGCCCCGAGCCCGCATCCACAGCTTCGCCGTCGCCGGCGACGACCCGCTCCTGATGCTGACCGGCATCATCCCGGCCACCCGCAAGGTCCTGGCACGCGCGGGCCTGGAGGTATCGGACATCGACGCGTTCGAGGTGAACGAAGCGTTCGCCAGCGTGGTGCTGGCCTGGCAGCGGGAGATCGGCGCGCACCCGGCAAAGGTCAACATCAACGGCGGCGCAATCGCCCTCGGCCACCCCTTGGGCGGCAGCGGCGCCCGCCTGGCGACAACGCTGCTGTCGGTCCTGGAGCAGACGGGCGGCCGCTACGGCCTCCAGACGATGTGCGAGGCGGGCGGCCTGGCGAACGCAACGATCATCGAACGCCTGGACTGACCACGCGACCGACCGAAGGCCGACATCGAGCACCCGACCGGCCGGAACCCAGCCCCCCGCAACCCCGATCCGAAGCCAGAACACCGCCGGCCGTAGTCACAATCCGGCTTCGGGGTTGCGAACAGCAGAGCCGCAAAAGACGTCAGCCCGGATCAGGCGGCTCGACCCCATCCCGATCGGCCCACTCCAGCAGCGGCTCAAGGGAAAACACCGCGTCATCGATACCGGCATGAAGATCCCCCACCTCGGCAAACCGCGCCGGAACGGTGGCAATCGTGAAGTCTCCCGGCTCGGCGTCGTCGATCTCCGCCCACCGGATCGGCGTCGACACCGTGCCTTCCGGATTACCACGGACCGAGTAAGCGCTGGCGATCGTGTGATCACGGGCGTTCTGGTTGTAGTCGACGAACAGCAGCCGCGGATCCCGGTCCTTGCGCCACCACGTCGTGGTGACGTCGTCCGGAGCGCGCCGTTCGACTTCGTGAGCAAAGGCGAGCGCCGCCCGCCGGACGTCGGTGAAGCCCCAGCGCGGTTCGATCCGGACGTAGATGTGCAGGCCGCGTCCGCCGGAGGTCTTCGGCCAGCCGACCGCGCCGAGCTCGTCCAGGATCTCGTGGGCGACGTGCGCGACGCGGCGAACGCGGTCGTAGCCGCAGTCGGGCATCGGGTCGAGGTCGATGCGCCACTCGTCGGGCTTCTCGGTGTCGGCGCGGCGCGAGTTCCACGGGTGGAACTCCACTGTGGACATCTGCACGGCCCAGGCGACGTGCGCGAGCTCGGTGACGCACAGTTCGTCGGCGTGCCGGTTGTAGCGCGGGAAGGTCACCCGGACGGTCTGCAGCCACGGCGGCGCACCGTTCGGGACGCGCTTCTGGTGCACCTTCTCCCCCGCCACGCCGGACGGGAAGCGGTGCAGCATGCAGGGCCGTTCGCGCAGGGCGTTGACGATGCCGTCGCCCACCGAAAGGTAGTAGTTGACCAGGTCGAGCTTCGTCTCGCCGCGGGCCGGGAAATAGACCCGGTCCGGGTTGGAGATCCGCACCGTGTGCGGGCCGACCTCCAGCTCCACCGCCGCCGACTTCTGAGCCATGGTCAGACGCTATCCCAAAATCCTCGCTACGGTGGGTTCGGTGAGCCTGCCGACGGACGGTCACGTCCACACCGAATGGTCCTGGGACACGGTCACCGGCTCGATGATCGGCTCGTGCGAGCGGGCGCTCGAGCTGGGGCTGCCGTCCGTGGCGTTCACCGAGCACGCGGACCTGACGCCGTGGCTGATGCCGGAGCCGATCCGGCCGCTGCTGCCGGACCACTTCCGGGTGCGGCTGCGCCCGGACGGCGTCCTGGAGCCACCCGAGCTCGACGTCGCCGGGTACCTCGCGGGCGTCGAGGAGTGCCGGGCGCGGTTTCCCGGGCTGCGGATCCTGTCCGGAGTGGAGCTCAGCGAGCCGCACTGGCACCGCCCGCGAGCCGACGCCCTGCTGGCGGCCCACGACTTCGACCGGGTGCTCGGCTCGGTGCACTCCCTGCCGGACGGCGAGCACCACCACGAGCTGACGGTGATTTCGGACCGGCGGCCGGGCGAGCTGCTGCTGGCCTACCTCGGCGAGGTGCTGGGCCTGGTCGAGTCGACGGCGGACTTCGCGGTGCTCGCCCACATCGACTACGCGCTGCGCTCGTGGCCGGGTGAGGGCCCGCCGTTCGTGGCGGCGGACTTCGAGGAGGAGTTCCGGACGGTGCTGCGGGCCCTGCAGGCGAGCGGCCGCGCGCTGGAGGTGAACACGAAGGTGCCGCTGCCGGGCGAGGTGGTCCGGTGGTGGTTCGACGTGGGTGGCGAGGCGGTGGCGTTCGGCAGCGACGCCCACGAGCCGGGGCTGGTCGGCCACGGCTTCACGGAGGCGGCGGCCCTGGTCGAGTCGTGCGGCTTCCGGCGAGGCCGCACCCCGCACGACTTCTGGCGCCGCTGACCCGGCCGCGGCTCGCCCCCAGCGCCCCCAGGTGGCCTTGGTCGCGCTCAACACACCGAAGGCCACCTTGGGGCGCCGGCACCGGCCCGCAGGCGAGCTCCGCCCGCGCGTCAGGCCAGGGCGTGGCGTCCGGAGGTCCGCGATTCCGCGCTCTGGTCCATCAGCCGCGCCGCGACCCGGCCGATGGCCGCGTCCAGGTCGGCGCGGTCGCTCGTTCCCCAGTCGCCGAGCCGGTCGGCCAGCCAGTCGTGCCAGGCCCGCACCACCTTCCCGAACTCCTCCCGGCCCGCGGACGTCAGCTCCCAGCCGTCCCGTGCGTACCGCAGGTGCCCGGTCAGCTCCAGGCGGTTGAACGCCGGCTCCAGTACCTGCGCCGGCACGCCGAAGTCCGCGCCGATCGCCCGCAGCGTCGCCGGCGAACCGCGGCGTTCCCGCAGGTGGACCTGCAGCAGGCACCAGATGCCGCCCTCGTCGAGGTCGCCGCCGGCTCGCTCGATGATCGCGGGTGCCACCTTCCGGCGCTCGCGGAAGAACAGCGTGGCCACCGCGCGCTCCAGCTCGCGGTCGTCCGTGCGGGCCTCCGGCATCGCGAAGCCGTCGCCGAGGCCGGGGGCGGCCGCGCCGGCCGTGTCGCGCAGCGGGATCTCCCTGAGGAAGAACGCCAACGCGAACGCCACCAGGCCGACCGGGGCCGCCGCGAGGAACACGACGTGCAGCGAGTCGCTGTACGCCTGGATCACCGGGGCCGACACCGGCTCCGGCAGCGCGTGCAACGCCGTGGGGACCTGCAGCGCCCGTGGGTCGACCCCCGGCGGCACCGGAAGTGCGGCCAGTGCGGGGGTCAGCTGGTTCGCGTACACCGTGCCGAAGATCGCCGCGCCGAACGAGCTGCCGATCGAACGCAGGAACGTCACGCCCGAGGTGGCGACGCCGAGGTCGGCGTAGTCGACGGTGTTCTGCACCGCGATGGTCAGCACCTGCATGCCGAGCCCGATACCGAGCCCCAGCACGGCCATGTACGCCGACGCCTCCCAGAAGCCCGTGTCGGTGTCCAGGCGCGAAAGCAGGTAGAGCCGCATCGGCAGCATCGGTTCCTTCGCCCGCAGCTCGACGAAGACGAAGGCGGCCAGCAGCACCACCGAGCCGAACGCCGTCCCGACGATCACCAGCGAGCCCCACGCGTATTGCGTGCCGCCCCAGCTGGTCACCAGGGTCAGGCCGGTCGCGGCGAGGCCGATGAGCAGGATGCCGAGGTAGTCGATGACCGGACGCCGAAGACCGAGCCGAGCACGCCCTGGTACTTGCCGCGCTCGCGCAGCGGGACGACATCGGCGATCAGCGCGGTCGAGGTGACCATCAGCCCGCCGCCGCCGAGTCCCTGCACCGCGCGCCAGACGATCAGCCAGACCATGCTGTCGGCGAACCCGGCGCAGAACGAGCCGATGCCGAACACGATGACCGACAGCTGGAACATCGGCTTGCGGCCGAAGAGGTCGCCGAGTTTGCCGACGACCACGGTCATGATCGTCTCGGCCAGCAGGTAGGACGTCACCACCCAGGACAGGTGCCCGGCGCCGCCGAGGTCGCCGACGATCGTGGGCAGCGCCGTCCCGACGATGGTCTGGTCCAGCGCCGCCAGCAGCATCCCGAGCAGCACGGCGCCGAACACGGCGTTGACCCGGCCGCGGCTCAGGGCGGGCGGCGCCACGGCGCCGGGGGTGACCTCCGCGGTGGCCGTCATCTCCGCCCTCCTCGCTCGGCCTCCAAGCTGGTGCGCGAGGTCCACTGTGGATAGCCACCCGTTCCGGTGGTCCGGGCCGCTCAAAGGGTCCAGCGGTCCCGCGGCGGCGATTCGAGGACGAGCTCGCCGGCGACGGCCGCGGCGATCTCCTCGACCGTCCAGTTCTCCCGGTGCAGGACCGGCCGGATGATGCCCGGCTGCCGGACGGTGTGCAGGTGGCCGTCGGCGAGCCGCAGCACCTGTCCGGTGACACCGGCTGAGAGGTCGCTCAGCAGGTAGGTCACCAGCGGCGCCACCCGTTCGGGCGGCGGTGCGTCGCGGTTCCCGTTCGGGTCGGCGGCCATCAGCCGGGTCCAGGCGATCGGGCTGACGGCGTTGACGCGCACGCCGTGCTCCGCCAGGTCGCCGGCCCACGAGTAGGTCATCGACGCCACCGCGCCCTTCGACGCCGAGTACGCGGCGGCCCCGCGCTGCCCGATCATGGAACCCGACGTCACGTTGACGATGACCCCGCGGCCCCTGGCGCACATGACCTTCGCGGCCGCGGTGCCACAGTGGAGCGGGCCGAGCACGTTGGTCTCGACCAGCGCGCGGGCCCGCTCGGCGTCGTCGTCCTCCCACGGCGGCGCGTGGTAGCCGACCGCGGCGTTGTTGACGAGCCCGTCCAGTGCCCCGAACTCCCTGCAGCACAGGCTGATCAGCGACCGCGCGTACGCCGCGTCGGCCACCGACCCGACGCTCCCCACGGCGGTTCCGCCGTCCGCCGAGATCGCCGCCACCGTCTCGCAGGCCGGTTCCGCGTCGACGTCGTTGACGACGACCGCGGCGCCGTTCTCGGCCGCGTGCCGGGCGAACGCCCGCCCCAGCCCGCGTCCGGCACCGGTGATCACGACGGCCCGCCCGTCCAGGAAGCCCATGGCTTCCAGTGTGGCCCGGGAATGGCTCAGCTGCGCGTCAAGGCCACCAGAAACGGGCGGAACCCGCGCGCGCGGTAGAAATCGAGTGCACCGGCGTTCTGCGCGTACGCCTGCACGGTCATTTCGTTCGTGCCGCGCTCGCGAGCCCAGGCCACGAACGCATCCACGAGCGCGCCACCCACTCCCTCGCGACGGCGGTCCGGAGCGACGCGCATGCTCTCGAGCACGGCCGTCACGGCGCCCGGCCGCAGCGGGTCCGGGCCCCGCAACCGCCCGACCAGGTGACCGGCGCCCGCACCGGCCAGCAGGCACAGGCACGCCGGATCTTCGACGAGACCCGCGTAATAGGCCGCGCCTTCGCGGGCGGGCCAGCCGGTGTCCATGTACGGATCGTGGCGCCCACCGTCCTCGGCGAACAATGCCGCGGCCGACGCGAGAAGTTCGGGAACGTCTTCGGGACGACACTCGGAAACAGTCATCCCGACGACGGTAACGGCTTCATTTTTCGGTGTAAATCAGGAGTTTTCAGGCCCGCAGGTGCGCCAAGCTCTCCAACGCCAGCTGTTCCAGGTGCCCCGCGGCCGCCGGGCTGCCGCCCGCCGTGTGGAACGAGGCCGCCACCGTCTCGGCCGCGCGCCGGTACGCCGGTTCCGTCAGCACCTCCTCGACCGCCGCCGCGATGCGGGGTGCGTCCGCGCGGCCGAACCGCAGGCGGATCCCCGCACCCGCCGCGACCACCTGGGCCGCGACGATCGGCTGGTCGTCCCGGATCGGGGCCACCACCAGCGGCAGTCCGTGCCACAGTGTTTCGCAGACCGTGTTGTGGCCCGCGTGGCACAGCACCGCGTCGACCCGCGACAGCAGCGGCAGCTGCGGAACCCGCGGCCGCACCAGGACGTTCGGCGGGACCTCGCCGAGCACGCCCCCCGGGTCGGCGATCACCGCGCGCACGCTCGTCCCGGCGAACGCCTCCGCCGTCGCCGCCAGGAACCCGGCGCCCGCGGACGTGTTCGCGGTGCCGAGGGAAACCAGTACGGTCGGCCGCAGCGGGTCGAGCCACTCCCACGGGAAGTCCGTTGTGGACGGTCGCGCGCCGAGCGCGGGCCCGACGAGCCGGACCGACGGCGGCAGGGTGATCGCGCCGAGCAGTTCGCGGGTGGTGAAGGCGAGGACGCCGTGGGGTGAGAACCGCGGGTCCGCCATGCCCCGGCCGCCGGCGATCCGCGCGCGGAGCCCGTCGAGCAGCGAACCGACCCACTCCCCGACCTTCGGCATCCCGGCCAGCGGGTCGACGAGCTCGGCCGACGTCGTCGCCGACGTGACCCACGGCAGGCCGCCGGCGTCCGCGAGCAATCCGCCGGCCAGTGCCTGCTGGTCGGCGACCACGACGTGTGGTTCGAAGGCGTCGAGCGCCGCCGCCACGCCGGGGGCCATCGCGTCGGCCAGGGGGACGAGGAAGTCCTGCCAGAGGAAGCGCAGCGCCGCCGGCCCCTTCAGCCCGGCCGGGCGCACGGGCAGCTCCCCCGCGGCGCAGGAGAACACGAGCGCCTCCGGGCCGGCCAGCTGCCACAGCAGTTCGCCGTGGCCCGCCCAAGCGACCTCGTGGCCGCGTGCGGTGAGCTCGGCCGCCACGCCGACGGCCGGGTTGACGTGCCCGACCAGGGGCGGGACGACGAAGAGGAAGCGGGCCACTACCGCACCCGGGCCCGCGTGCGCGCGGTGTCGCGGACCCACCCGAAGATCAGCTCGGTGACCTCCGCGGTCCGCTCGACCAGCACCGAGTGTCCCTGGTCGGGCAGCACCACGCAGCGGCACCGCTCCAGGTGCGTCTCGAAGTGCGGCACCTGCGCCGAGAGCCCGGAGTCGCCGCCGAAGATGGCGAACACCGGGCAGCGCACCGCCGACAGGTCCGCCGCGATCGTCGCGCTGCGCGGGATGTCCTCGGCGATCGTGGTGGTCTGCAGGATCTTGTTCGCGGCCTTGGACAGCCGGGCGGTGTGCGCGCCGTGGTTGTCGGCGATCCAGCCGATCACCTCGTCGATCGCCAGCCGGGTCTTGGCGTCGGCGAGCCCGTCGGCCATGTGCCGGGTCCACTCCCCGGTCGGGGGTTCGCCCTCGATCACGACGACGCTCGCCACCCGGTCGGGCCGGGCGGCGGCCAGCCCGAACGCCACCGAAGCGCCGAAGGAGTTGCCGACGACGTGCACCGGCCGGCTGACGTCACACGCGTCGAGGACCGCGACGAGGTCGTCGACGAACCGCTCCAGGTGGTACCCGGACGACGGCCGCGTGGTGCGGCCGTGCCCGCGCAGGTCGTACATCAGCACGTCGAGCCCGCGCGCGGCGAAGGCCGGGCCGAGCGTGAAGTAGTAGCTGGCGAGGCTGTCGGTGAGCAGGCCGTGGACGCAGACCACGATCGGCGCGTCGCCGTCCAGCGGCACGTCCGGGGTGAGCCGCTGGACGTGCACGTCCAGCTCACCCGCGCGGATCCGGCTCACGCCGTCGCCCGCAGGGAGGCGACGATGTACCGCACGAGCTCGCCGACGGTCAGCGCGATGATCTCGTCCAGGTCGCGCTCGGCGATGAAGGTCGCGAAGTTGACGCGGTCGCCGTAGTGCTCGCGCAGCTGCCCGGACAGCGCCACCAGGTCGACGCTCTCCAGTTCGAGGTCGTCGTGGAACGTCGTGTCCATGGTGATCTCGGTGTCGTCGAGGCCGTACTCCTCGAGCAGCTCCCGCAGCATTCCGCCGAGCTGGGCGAGCACGGTCACCTCGTTCGCGGCCGTGGTCTCGATGCTCATCCGGCACTCTCCTTCGTCTCTTCGGTCCAGGCGACGACGTAGCGGCGCGGCGGCGCACCAGGTGGGTTCTCGATGTCGGCGCAGCACACGCGGTACTCGCCACCCGCGACGCGGACGGTCAGCTCTTCCGGGGCCGCCGTGACGACCTCGAAGTCCCGGGGTTCGCCGCGCAGGCCGGTGCCGCGCAGCTTCGCCACGGCCTCCTTGGCCGTCCAGAACCGGGCGAACCACCGTTCCGGGTCACCGGGCAGGCTCGCGAACAGGGCCAGCTCGCGGCGCCCGAGCGCGGCCTCCACAGTGGACTCCGCGCGCGGCACGACCTCTTCGACGTCGATGCCGCAGCGCCCGTGGCGGGCGATCGCCACCCCGGCTTCGGCGCGGTGCGCCACCGAAATCGTCACCGGCGGCAGCTCCCGGCCGTAGGCGCCGGTCGCGAACGGCCGGCCCGCCTCGTCGTTGCCGATGCGCAGTTCGGCGGGGAACATCTCGGGTTCGCCGCGGGCCCAGAGGAACTGGCGGACCGCGTCCTTGGCCGCGATCCGGCCGAGCAGCCACTGGCGCCGCCCGCGCGGGGGACGGCGTTCGTAGGCCTCGCGCTCGGGACCGGCCAGGTAGTTGCGCATGATCAGCTCGCGGGTGGCCAGGTCCGGCCACTGCTCGTGGACCAGCGCCCAGCCGCCCGGCTGCTCGTGCGACAGCGTCGAACGCTCGGGGGTGCGGTCGGCCTGCCGGATGTGCGGGGTGCTGTCGAACCGCCGGTCGCGCCAGCCGGTGAACTCGGCCCAGACTTCGCCGTGGCGGACCAGCTGCATGTCCGCTTCGAGGAACTCCTCCGTCAGCCCGGTGATCCGGATCAGGCACTCCAGCCGTGCCCCCGGGGCCGGGTGCGGACCGTGGAACCGGATTCCGCCCATGGCGACCGGGAAGACGGTGGTCCGCTCGGGCAGCCGGGACATGATCCAGTAGCCGAGCACCTGGCCGACGTTGTCGAGCAGCGCGCCGGGCGCGGCCGGCGTGGTCAGCACGGCCCGGACGTGCCGTTCGCCGACGGCGGTCAGCTCGGTGACGCCCTGGAACCGCGGTCCGTGGAACATCCAGCGCTCGTCGTAGAGCTGCGCCGCGGTGGTCTCGGGGACCTGTTCGGCCGACGCCGGGAACCGCCACGGTGCCGGCGCGCCGGCCGGGTACTCCGGCGCGAGTTCCACGACGGCCTGCGAGTAGCCGGCGATGGCCGCGTGCACCCGGTCGGTGCCCTGGGGCCGGACGCGCACCGGCACGGTGACCGACGGGACCGCCGTGATCCACTGGCTGAGCCGGACGTCGTGCACCGCGACCGCGTGGCGGCCGGGTGCGGCCTGCTCGGCGAACCGCATCAGGTGGTCGATCACCGTCGTGGCCGGGACGACCGGCCAGCGGTCGCCCGGGTCGGCCTGCGGCGGCTGTTTGAAGAAGCAGTGGTCGAGCAGGTACGGCATCGTCTCGAGCGACACCGTCAGCGTGGTGTCCAGTTCCTGCGGCGCCGGGAGGCGGCGTGCCGGTCCCGCGAGCACCGTGGACGCCAGCTCCGCGGTGTCGGCCAGCAGGGCGGCGAACTCCGCGGCGAGCGGCCCCTTCGTGGCCAGGTCGTCCACTCCTGCCCGGCGGGTGGCCGGCAGCGCGATCCGCGCGCGGACCTGGTCGTCGAGGGAGATCAGGCGGCCGCCGAGGTCGAGCTTGACCGCCTTCGGCGTCGCCGGGCGCTCGCCGGGCAGCCGGGTGAAGTCGGGATCGTGCCCCTCGGCCCACAGCGCGGTCGCGACCCGGCGCAGCTGCGCGAGCCCCGGGCGCTGCGCCGAGTGCGCCGCCACGACGAGGTGCTCCTCGCCGTGCAGCGTGTCGCCGACGAGCGAGCCGAGCTGCCCGGCGCCGGCCTGGACGAACGCGCGGAACCCGGCGGCGTGCAGCGCCCGCACGAGCGGGCGGAACCGCACCGGCCGCAGCAGGTGTCGCACGAACAGCTCGCGGACCTCGGCCTCGGCCGCCGGGTATTCGGACACCGTGGTCGCCGACCACAGCGGCAGGGACGGCGGGTGCAGCGTGAAGCGCTCGGCCGCTTCGCGGATCGGCCCCAGGTAGGGCCGCAGCATCGGGGTGTGGAAGCCGGACCGGAACGGCAGCACCTGCGCCACGATCCCGGCGTCCCGGAAGCGCCGCACGAGCGCGCCGACCGGCGCTTCCGGCCCGCAGATCATGGCCTGGTTCGGGGAGTTGTCGTGGGAGAGGACGACGTCCGCGCGCCCGGCCAGCTCCTCGAGCACGCGCGGCGCGGGCGCGCCGACCGCGGCGAAGGCGAGCCCGGGGACGACCAGCGCGTCCGGGTCGAACCCGGCGAGGAACGCGTCGACCTCTTCTTCGGCGTAGACGCCGGCCACGGCCATCGCCGTCCACTCGCCCAGGCTGTGCCCGGCGACGGCGTCCGGTGTGACGCCGAGCCGGCCGAGCGCCGCGTGCAGCAGCCGGCCGAGCTCGAACACCGCGGCACCCTGCCGTCCGACGTCGCCGACCTCGACGTCGCCGTGCTTCCACGGCAGGCCGAAGTGGCGGGCGAGGTCGCCGCAGTTCAGCGTGAGTTCCGATTCCAAGCCGGGGAAGAGGAACGCGATCTTGCCGCCGCCCGGGCCGAGCAGGGGGCGGTCGGCGAACCACACGTCGTTGCGGCCACGCCAGGCCCGGCCGCGCGCGAGGACCTTCCTGGCCAGTGCCAGCCGCTTCTCCGTCGGGTCGACGATGCCGAGCCGGACCGGGCCGTCGCCGGTTTCCGGCGGGCCGGGCCGGTCGAACGCCTCGCGCAGCGCGTCGACGGTCGGTGCGGCCAGCCGCAGCACGCGTTCGGGCTCGCGCACCACGACCGGCTTCGCGCGGCCCGGCGCCTGTTCCAGCACGACGTGGGCGTTGATCCCGCCGAAGCCGAAGGCGTTGACTCCCGCGCGGCGCACCGGCGCGTCCCACGGCTCGGCGGCGGCCAAAGTGGAGAAGCGAGTCCTCGCGAGCTCCGGGTGCGGGTCGTCGCAGTGCAGGGTGGGCAGGAGGACGCCGTGGTGCACGGCCAACGCCGCCTTGACGAGCCCGGCGATCCCGGCCGCGGGCATCGTGTGGCCGATCATCGACTTGACCGAGCCGAGCACCGCGCTCCCCTGCGCCCCGAACACCTCCGACAGGGTGGCGAGCTCCGCCGCGTCGCCGGCCGGGGTCGCGGTGCCGTGCGCCTCCAGCAGGCCAAGGGAGTCGGGAGCGGCCGGGTCCAGGCCCGCCGCGGCCCACGCCTGGCGGACGGCCCGGACCTGCCCGCCGGAGTCGGGGCTGGCCAGGCTCGCGGTCCGCCCGTCGGAGGCGACGCCGGTGCCGGTGATCACGGCGTAGACGCGGTCGCCGTCGCGCTGGGCGTCGGCGAGGCGCTTGAGGACGACGACCCCGGTGCCCTCGCCGATCAGCACGCCGTCGGCGTCGCGGTGGAACGGCCGGATCCGCTCGGACGGCGACAGGGCGCCGAGCTGGGTGAACACGCTCCAGAAGGTGATGTCGTGGCAGTGGTGCACGCCGCCGGCGAGGACGACGTCGCACCGGCCGGTGAGCAGTTCCCGCACGGCGTGGTCGACGGCGATCAACGAGGACGCGCACGCGGCGTCCACCGTGTACGCCGGACCGCGCAGGTCGAGGCGGTTGGCCAGCCGCGACGCGGCCAGGTTGGGCACCAGCCCGATCGCGGACTCGGGCGCCTCGGGGCCGAGCTGGTCGGTGAAGGCCTGGCGGACGGCGTCGAGCCGGTCCGCGTCCAGGTCGGGCAGCAGCTCGCCGAGGGTGCGGACGAGCTGGCTCGCGGTGCGGACGCGCTGGTCGAGGCGGACCAGGCCCGGCGTCAGGTAGCCGCCGCGGCCGAGCACGACGCCGATCTTCCCGCGGTCGGCGGGCAGGCGGTCCGGGCCACCCGCGTCCGCGACGGCCTGCGCCGCGACGCGCAGCGCGATCAGCTGGTCGGGCTCGGTGGCGGGCACGGAGTTCGGCATGATCCCGAAGCCGGTGACGTCCACTTCGGCCAGGTCGTCGACGAACCCGCCGCGCCGGCAGTAGAGCCGGTCGGCCCGGCGCTGCTCGTCCGGCGCGTAGTGCGCGTGGTCCCACTTCCCGGGCGGCACCTCGGTGATCGCGTCGACGCCGCCGGCCAGGTTGCGCCAGTAACTCGCCAGGTCCGGAGCGCCCGGCAGCAGCACCGACATCCCGACGATGGCAACACGGCCGGCCACGCGCACGTCCGTCACCACCCGGACGCGGTGTGGACGACGGCGCCGGTACCGGCGCGGCCCCACGCCAGCTCGCGCAGCAGGCCGAGGGTGCCCTCCTCCGGATCGATCAGCGCGATGCCGCGCCGGGCGTAGTCGCGCATCAGCCCGGGCGTCACCATGCCGTCGTGCTCGCCGGTGGGTGCCCACGGTCCCCAGTGGACGGTCACCGCGCGCCCGGCGGGCCACCGGCGGCCCAGCGCTTCGAGGGCGTCGTTGGCGGCGGCGTAGTCGGACTGGCCGCGGTTGCCGAGTGCGGCGGCGATGCTGCCGAACAGGACCACGAACGCCGGCTCGTCGGGCAGGTCGGCGGTGGCCTCCAGGAGGGTGCGGGCACCGTCGACCTTGGTGCCGTACACGCGCTCGAACGACTCCGGCGTCTTCTCGGCGACGAGCTTGTCCTCGATCACACCGGCCGCGTAGACGATGCCGTCGAGGCGGCCGTGCTCGGCGTGGATCTCCTTGACCGCGCGGTGCACGGCTTCGGCGTCGAGCATGTCGACCGACTGGTAGCGCACCGGGCTGCCGAGGGCTTCGAGCTTGGCCAGCGTTTGCCGGACTTCGCGTTCGCCCTGGATCCGGCGGACCGTCCGTTCGATTTCGGCGGGGCGCTTCAGCCCGGCGGTGATGAGCGCGGCGCGGAGGTCCGCGGTGGTCGTGGCCTGCGGGTGTTCGTCCGCTGCCGCCGGGACCGGCGTCCGCCCGAGCAGTTCGATCCGGCAGCGGGCGGCTGCGGCGAGGGTCGCGGCGAACCGGGCGGTGATGCCCTTGGCGCCCCCGACGAGCAGGACGACCGAGTCGCGGTCCAGCCCGATCGCGGCGGCTTCGGCGGCGCCGTCGCCCGCCGGGCCCGCGCCGCTGCTGCCGAGCGGGCCGAGGTCCTGCTCGGTCATCCGGAAGCCCTTGCGGTTCCCGCCTTCGCGGACGACGACCGGTTCGCGGTCTGGTGCGGCCAGCTCCTGGACGAAGGCCGCGGCCTGTTCCAAGGGCGTTTCGGCCGGCGACAGTTCGACCACGCGGGTGAGGGTGTCCGGGTATTCGCGGGCGAGGCTGCGGTGGAAGCCGCGCAGGCCTTCGCCGGGACCGGCGGTCAGCAGCCAGCCGGGATTCGTGGCCAGCGCGGCCTGGTACCGCGGGAAGGCGGCGGGCAGCACGGGTCCGTCCCCGGGCAGGATCAGGACGCCGTCGAACCCGGCTCGGACCTCGTCGGCGATCTCGGCGGACGCGCCGAGCCCGGCGAGGTCCGCTCGGACGGCCTCGGCGAGCGGCCCGCGGCCCAGAAGCAGGAACTTCCTCCCGCTGACATCGGGAGCCTCGGCGGGAGCCAGCGCGGCTTCGGCCATGACCAGCCGTTTCGGCGCCACGATGAGCGGCGCGGGCTCGCCGGGTTCCGGCTCGGGCTCGGGGCGCCCCACCTCGGGGCGGTCGGCACCGACGAGTGCGGCGATGGCCGCGGCGGTTCGGGCCTTGGCCAGCTCCTCGACGTCACCTCCGGTGTCGAGGTTCAGGCGGATGGCCAGCTCCCCGGCGATCTCGGCTCGCTTGATCGAGTCCACACTGAGGTCGGCTTCCAGATCGAGGTCCGGCTCGATCATCTCGACCGGATACCCCGTCCGCTCCCCGATCACCGCCACCACGGTCTCCAGCACCGAAGCCGTCCTGGGCGCCGCGACCGGAACGACCACGGGCTGCTCGACGATCCGCACCGGGACCGGCGCCGGAACCGGCGCCGGAACCGGCAGCGGGGCGTCGGCGCCGACGCCGAGGAAACCCAGGAGCACGTCACGCTGGGCGGCGATCATCTCGCGGCTCGTGCGCAGGAAGTCCGCGACCATCGCCTCCGACGTGGCCGCCTGCGGGGCCGCCGCCACCGCCCCGAACGAGATCCGTTCCGCCGGGCGGAGGGCGCCGGCCGGGATCGTGCCATCCGCCGCGCGCAGCAGGTGGCCGTCGACCGTCCACCCCGGACGCTTCGGGCGTGGCGCGGTGAAAGCGTCGACCGCGTCGCGGCCGCGGAACAGCCAGCCCGTCTCGACGTCCACCCCGGACACCGCCAGCTGCGCCAGCGCGCCGAGGAAGCCCGGCAGGCCGCGGCGGCGCGGCTGTTCGAACCCGACCGTCCGGTGCGGCCGGTCGCCGAGGATGGCGGCGACCTGCTTCGCCAGCACGGCCCCGGGCCCGGCCTCGACGAACACCCGCGCCCCGGCCGCGTACATCGCCTCGACCTGCTCGACGAACCGGACCGGCGCACCCAGCTGGGCGGCCAGCTCGCCGCGGATCGCGTCCGGGTCCGCCGGGTAGGGCGCGGCCGTCCGGTTGCCGTACACCGGGACCGCGGGCCGCACGACGCCGATCGCGTCCAGCGCCCGGCCGAACGCCTCCCCCGCGGGCGCCACCAGCGAGCTGTGGAACGCGCACGCGACCTGGATCCGCTTCGCGCCGAGCCCGGCGGCCCGCAGGTGCCCGACGGCGGCCTCGACGTCGGCGGTGGGCCCGGAGATCACCGTCTGCTTGGGCGAGTTGTGGTTGGCCAGGACGACCGGCGATTCGCCGAGGACCGGGAGAACCTCGGCGGCGGAAGCCGACACCGCGGCCATCGCCCCCGGATCGCCGTCGGGTACCGCGTCGAGGATCGCCGCCGCCCGGACGTGGCTCGCGTGCAACAGTCCTTCCGGCGTGAAGGCGCCTGCCGCCGCCAGCGCCGTCAGCTCGCCGTAGCTGTGGCCGCCCAGCATCGCGGGCCGCACGCCGGCGCGGGTCAGCAGCCGGAACGCGGCCAGCCCGGCCATCCCGAGCGCGGGCTGGGCGACGCGCGTGTCGGTGACCCGGTCCACGGAGTCCTGCCGCGCCGTCTCGCCGAACACCGCCGGGCCGAAGACGATCCCGGCCGTCGCCGGATCGAGCCGCAGATAACGCTGCAGGTCGGGGAAGGTGACGAACAGCTCGGCGAACATGCCCGGGCGCTGGCTGCCCTGGCCGGGGAACAGCACCGCGACCTCGCCCCGCACCGCGTCGTCCGCGCGGAACACGCCGGGTGCGTCGTGCCCGTCCAGTGCCTTGCGCAGCAGTCCGGTCAGCTCGTCCACTGTGGACGCGACGACGGCGAGCCGCACCGGACGTCCCTGCGCCCGCAGGTTTGCCGCCAGCGCCAGATCCCGCAGCCGCCACGGGGAAGGAGCTTCCGACGCCGTGGTCAGCAGCTCCCGGGCCGCGGACTCCGTCGTGAAGGTGAACAGCTCCGCGGGCCACTCGTCCGCGGCCTGCGCGGGCGGCACGCCGTCGTGCGCGCCGAGCACCACGTGGAAGTTGGTTCCGCCGAAGCCGAACGCGCTCACCCCGGCGAGCCGCTCGGCCGGCGGCGCGGTCCACGGCTGCGCGGCCGACTGGAACACGAACGGGCTCGTCGAAGGGTCCCAAGCCGAGTTCGGCGCCGAAAGGTGCAGCGTCGGCGGCTTGACGCCGGTGTGCACCGCCAGCGCGGCCTTGATCAGCCCGGCCAGGCCGGCGGCGCACTTGGTGTGCCCGATCTGCGACTTCACCGAGCCGATCGTGCACCCGCCCGGTGCGGCGCCGGCCTCGGTGAACACCTTCGTCAGCGTGCCGAGCTCGGTCCGGTCGCCGACGACGGTGCCGGTGCCGTGCGCCTCGACGAGGCCGACGCGCGCGGGCGAGACACCGGCGTTGCGGTACGCGCGGGTCAACGCGGTGTGCTGGCCCTCGGGCCGGGGCGCGGTCAAGCCGAGCGCGCGGCCGTCGGAAGCCGCGCCGACGCCCTTGATCACGGCGTACACCCGGTCGCCGTCGCGTTCGGCGTCGACGAGGCGCTTCAGGGCGAGGCACGCGACGCCTTCACCGAGCGCGATGCCGTCGGCCGCGCTGTCGAACGTCGCCGACCGGCCGGTCGGCGAGAGCGCGTGCGCCGAAGCGAACAGGAGGTAGTCGTTGATGCCGTTGTGCAGGTCCGCGCCACCGCAGAGGACGAGGTCGCTGGTGCCCGCGGTCAGTTCCTTGCAGGCGACGTCGACCGCGGTCAGCGAGGACGCGCACGCGGCGTCGACGGTGTAGTTGGCCCCGCCCAGGTCGAGCCGGTTGGCGATCCGGCCGGCGATCACGTTGGCGAGCACGCCGGGGAAGGAGTCTTCGGTGACCCGCGGCAGCCGTTCGTCCAGTTCGGACGGCAGTTCGCCGAGGTAGGACGGCAGCACGGACCGCAGGGTCATCGCGTTCGACAGGTCGCTGCCCGCTTCGGCGCCGAACACGACCGACGTGCGGGCCCGGTCGAACGCGCGGTCGGCGTAGCCCGCGTCGGCCAGGGCGCGGTGCGCGGCCTCCAGGGCCAGCAGCTGCACGGGCTCGATGCTGGCCAGCGACGACGGCGGGATGCCGTACTTCAGCGGGTCGAAACCGATTTCCGGCAGGAACCCGCCCCAGCGCGACGGCGTCCGCTCGCCTTGGCCATCGGGGTCGTAGTACAGGGAGGTGTCCCAGCGCTGCGGGGGCACCTCGGTGACCGCGTCGGTGCCGGCCAGGACGTTCGCCCAGAACGCGGCCAGGTCAGGCGCCTGCGGGAACATGCAGGCCATGCCGACGATCGCGATGTCCAGCGGCGCCGGCGCGGGCGGCTCGGCCTCGGGGACGCCGAACGCGGCGGCCCGCGCCCGCAGGAACGCGTTCGCGCCTTCACCCACCGAGTGGTGCAGGCCGGCGATCGTGGTGACGGCGGAGCGCAGCACGGCGACCTCGCCCGCCATGAACATGCCTTCGGCGAGCTGGCGGTCTTCGGCGACGTCCCGCAGTTCCGCGCCGACGCGCTCGATGCCCTTGCTCGCCAGGCGGAGCCGGCCGACGTTGAGTGTTTCCAGGTGCTCCCAGGCGTCGCGGTTCGCCACACCGCGCTCGGCGAGGTCCGCCTTGATCGCGGCGTACTCCTCGGTGAACGGGCTGCGCACGCAGCGGGTGGCGTGGCCCGGCGCGGTTTCGAGGAGGTCGGTCTGCTCGGCTTCGAGGAGCCGGCGCTGGAACAGCGGGAGCACGGCGCCCGCGTCGACGGCCTCGCGGGTGAAGAGGTAGGCGGTGCCCATCAGCACCCCGATCGCCGCGCCGCGCGCGGCCACCGGGGCGGCGAGAGCGGCCACCATCGCGGCCGAGCGTTCGTCGTGGATACCGCCGGCGAACAGCAGCTGCAGGTCCGCGGCCGCGGCCGGGGTGGCCGCGAGGAAGTCGGCGAGCACGCCGAGCTGGGCTTCCCACAACGGGAAGCTGGTGCGCGGGCCGACGTGCCCGCCGCACTCCGACCCTTCGAAGACGAATTTGCGGGCGCCCGCCTCGAGGAACTGCTTCAGCAGGCCCGGCGAGGGCACGTGCAGGAACGTGGCGATACCGGCGTCTTCCAGGGCCGCGGCCTGAGCGGGGCGGCCGCCGGCGATGATCGCGTGCGTGGGCCGCAGTGCGCGGATGACCGCCAGCTGTGCGGCCTTGACGTCGTCGGCGGCGAACCCGAGGACACCGACTCCCCAGGGTGCGTCGCCGACGGCCGCGCGGGTCCGCTCCAGCACGTCGCGGGTCTGCTCCGGGCCGGACAGGGCCAGCGCGATGAACGGCAGCGCGCCGCCCGCGGCGACCTCGGCCGCGAAGGCGGGCTGGTCGCTGACCCGGGTCATCGGTCCCTGGGCGACCGGCAGCGCGGTGCCGAGCGCGCGGCTGCCCGCGCTGCCGGGGCCCAGCACCGCGTCCGGCAGGCGCAGGGCCGCGCCGACGGCGTCGGCCAGGCCGCGCACCGCCGCGGTCACCGTGCCCCAGCGGTCGCGGAACCGGGTGGCGAGGAAGACGTCCTGGCCCACATCGAGGGGCTCGGTGCCGCGCCGGGCCAGCACGCGAACGCCGTCGGCAACGGTCGTTTCCGAGCCGTCGAGGCCGGTGAGCGCGGTGGTCAGGGCCGACGGCAGCTCGGCTTCCGGCAGCAGCGCGAGCTGGGTGTCGACGACGACGCCGGCCGCGCCACCCGCCACGGCGGCCGCGGCGGTGTGCGGTCCGATGCCGCCCGCCGCCCACACACCGACGCCGACGCCGTCGTCGGCGAGCAGGGCCTGCAGCAGCACGAAGGTGCTCAGTTCCCCGATCCGGCCGCCGCATTCGTGCCCGCGGGCGATCAGGCCGTCGGCGCCGGCCGCGACGGCCCGGACGGCCGCCGCGCGGGAGGTGACCTCGGCCAGCACCCGCCGGCCCGGGAAGTCCCGCGGGGTGCACGCGGCGTCTTCGGTCAGCAGCACGGTGGTCACGGCATCGGGCAGGTCGGCCGGTCGCGTCAGCCGGACCCCGAACGCCGGGACCCCCCATTCCCCCAGCAGCGCGAGCTCTTCCGCGGCCGCGGCGGCCCGGGCCGTCAGGTCGAGCACGCCGAGCCCGCCCCCGCGCGCCGCGGCGGCGACCCCGCGCGCCGACGGCCATCGCAGCGGCGACACGGCGACGACCAGCCCGGCCGGCACGGAGTCGTCTTTCGAGAGACGCATGGGAACTCCCGCTACGCACGAAAGGGTGAAGGGTAACGGGGAGTACTTAAGCGGGTTCCTTCCGTGCCGTCAACAACCCACCACGATTTCATAGCCGAGGTTCAGAAAATTCGGGATGGACCAGGCCGACGGCGCAAGAATTTAACGTCACCGTCACGTTCCCGGTCCGGCACCCGGCTCGGCCGGGGTGCGGCGGACCGGTTCCACGGCGTGGTCCACCCGGTTCACACCGCCGGACGGCGCAAGCCATCCCGCCCGGCGGAGGCGGTCTCGTTGCCCGATCCGGACCACGTCGACCGTAGGGTGCGAAGTTTCCCCGCCGTCCCTCACGCTTATCCCGTCGGTAAAGCTGACGTACGGAGACGTTCGCTTCACCGATCCGAACAGATCACACTTCGTCGATGACGATTGGCGATTTCCGGCACCTTTCCAGGGAAACGAAAGAATCCGCCGAAGAATGGCCGACCCGGGCTGGTCACCCGCCCTGCAGTCCATTGTGGATTCCGCACGCGGCGGGATTCTCGGTGCTCACAAGACCACGAACGGGGCACCGGTGGCCAGTCACCCGCCGCCGGGCACGGGCGGCAGCATTCGGGCGACCACCAGCAGTAGCGCCGCCGAGCACGCGTGATCGAAATTTTCCACCACCGCGTCACAGGCTTTTCCTGAGAAGAAGCTGAAGACATTTCGCGTACTCGAGAGTAGTACTAGACAGTACGTCTAGACTTGTACTGTTCGTCCAGAGGAGGAGGTGGCGGTGGCTTACTGGTACACCGACGAGCGGTCGGGGGTGCGGTACCCCGGCGACCCGCTGCGCTGGCGTGGCGACGACGGCGCACCGCTCACGGTCACCGCCCTGCCCGGCCTGCGCCCGGAGGACGTCGACACCGGCGTCCGCTCGCTCTGGCGCTACCGGGCCGCACTGCCCGGCGACCTCCGCCCGGTCTCGCTCGGGGAAGGCTGCACCCCGCTCATTCCGCAGGTGTGGGACGGCGCCGAGGTCCGGTTCAAGCTCGAGTGGTTCAGCCCGACCGGCAGCTTCAAGGACCGCGGCACCAGCGTCATGGTCTCCGCGCTGGCCGGTGCCGGGGTGCGCGAGCTGCTGGAGGACAGTTCCGGCAACGGCGGCTCGTCGGTGGCGGCCTACAGCGCCGCGGCCGGGATCGCGGCGACCGTCCTGGCTCCCGAGGGGACGTCGCCGGCGAAGGTGCTGCAGACCCGCGCGTACGGCGCGGCCGTCGAGCTGGTGCCGGGCACCCGCGACGACACGGCCGCCGAAGCCGTCCGCCGCTCGGACCACACCACCTACGCCAGCCACAACTGGCACCCGTTCTTCCTGCAGGGCACCAAGGCCCTCGCCTATGAGCTGTGGGAGGACCTCGGCTTCCGGGCGCCGGACGCCGTCGTCACGGTGGCCGGCGCGGGCAGCATCGTGCTGGGCTGCGATCTCGGGTTCGGGGAGCTGCTGGCCGCGGGGTCCATTGCGCGGCGCCCGCGCCTGCTCGTCGCGCAGCCGCGGAACTGCTCCCCCGTCGATGCGGCCTTCCACGACCGGGAGCCGCCGGAATTCGCCCCGACCGTCGCCGAGGGGACGGCGATCCGCCGTCCGGTCCGGCTGCCCGAAGTCGTCGCGGCGATTCGGCGCTCGGGCGGCGACACCGCGGCGATCACCGAAGACGCCATCGCCGCGGCGGCCCGCCGCCTGGCTTCCCTCGGCCTCTACGCGGAGCCGACCAGCGCGACGGCCGCGGCGGCGATCGACGTCTTCCGCGCGCGGGGTGCCATCCGGCCCGGCGAGACCACGGTGGTCGTGCTCACCGGCTCCGGCCTGAAGGCGGCGGACAAACTGCGGGAGCTGATCGGATGACCGAGGACGAGCTGCTGCTGCGCGAAGCGGAGAAGATCGCCCACGCCGTCGGCCGGATGTTCCCCGGCCTGTGCGAGGTCGTGCTGCACGACCTGCGTGACCCGGCCCACGCGGTGCGCGCGATCGAAGGCGGCCTGTCCGGCCGTGCGGTCGGCGACCCGGCGACCGAACTGGGCCTGGCCCGCATCGCCGACCCGGAGTTCCCGGACGTGCTGCAGAACTACCCGAACCGGTTCCCGGACGGCAGGCCCGCGAAGAGCACGTCGATCGGCCTCCGCAACTCCGAGGGCGAGTACGTCGTGGCCCTGTGCCTCAACCTCGACGTCTCCCTTCTCGGCTCGGCGGCCCACGCCCTGACCCGGTTGGCCGCGACCGCCGAGCCGGCCCCGCTCACCGAATCCCTCCGCGCCCGGACGGCCGGCGAGCTGCGTGTCCTGGTCGAGGACTACGCCACCGAGCGCGGCCACACCCCGCGCAGCCTTCCGGCGGCCGCGAAGAAGGACCTGGTGCGGTCGCTGAAGGAGCGGGGGTTCCTGGAGCTGAAGAACGCGGTGCCGGCGCTGACCGACCTGCTCGGGATCTCGCGGGCCAGCGTCTACAACTACCTGCGCTGACTCAGAAGATCGACCAGCCGGTCAGCGTCGTGAACCGGTCCAGGGCGGCAACGCCGGCGACGGAGTTGCCGCGCGCGTCCAGCCCCGGGCTCCACACGCACACCGCGCACCGGCCCGGGACGATCGCCACGATGCCGCCGCCCACGCCGCTCTTGCCCGGCAGGCCGACGCGGTAGGCGAACTCGCCGGCCGCGTCGTACGTGCCGCACGTCAGCATCACCGCGTTGATCCGCTTCGCCGCGCTCAGCCCGAGCAACCGCGAGCCGTCGTTGCGGACGCCGTGGCGGGCCAGGAACAACGCCGACCGGGCGACGTCGGCGCAGCTCATCGCGATCGAACACTGGCGGACGTACTGGTCCAGCACCGACGGCACCGGGTGGCGCATGTTGCCGTAGGACGCCATGAAGTACGCGAGGGCGCGGTTGCGGTCGGCGTGCCCCGCCTCCGACGCGGCGACCTCGGGGTCCACCGCGATCTCCGCACGGCCGCTCTCCTGCCGGAGGAAGCCGAGCAGCGCGTCCACCGCGTCGCCGTGGCGGGCGAGTTCGTCGGTCACCACCAGCGCACCCGCGTTGATGAACGGGTTGCGCGGAATACCGTCCTCGTGTTCCAGCTGCACCAGCGAATTGAACGGATCACCCGACGGTTCGCGGCCGACACGCGCCCAAACACCGTCGCCGCGCGAAAGGGTCAGCGCGAGGGTGAACACTTTGGACATGCTCTGCACGGAGAACGGGCGCTCCCAATCGCCGACGCCGTGCACCGCACCGTCCACTTCGGCCACCGCCATGCCGAACCGCCCCGGCTCCACCCTGGCCAGCGCGGGAATGTAGTCCGCGACGGCGCCGCGGCCGACCTCGGACGCGACGTCATCGGCTATCCGGTCCAGCAGCGCCGCGAGATCCACCGGCCGAGCGTAGAAGGCGCGCCGGCGGGGGCCGCGGGCACCCCGTGTCAAATCGAAACCGCCGGTTCGCCGACCAATCCCCGCCGTGATGTCCGGCACACCTTAAGTCTTCCTTAGCCTGCTTGGTGACCCGCGGCACACGGCTCTAGCGTCCGGTAACCATGGATTCCTCGCTGCTCACCGAAAACGGTGAAAGCTACTCGAAAGCGCTGGGCAACCGCCAAGTGCAGATGATCGCCATCGGCGGCGCGATCGGCGTCGGGCTCTTCCTCGGCGCCGGCGGCAAGCTCCACCAGGTCGGCCCGTCGCTGATCTTCTCCTACGCGATCTGCGGGGTGGCCGCCTACTTCGTGATGCGCGCGCTCGGCGAACTCGTCCTGCACGAGCCCAGCTCCGGCAGCTTCGTCACCTACGCGCGGAAGTTCATCGGCCCGTGGGCCGGCTTCGCCTCCGGCTGGATGTACTGGGTGAACTGGGCGATGACCGGGATCGCCGAGATCACCGCGGTCGCCATCTACGTCCACAAGTGGCTGCCGGACGTGCCGCAGTGGATCACCGCGCTGATCGCCCTGGGCGTCCTGCTGATGGTGAACCTGCTGTCGGTGAAGGTGTTCGGCGAGCTGGAGTTCTGGTTCTCGGTGGTCAAGGTGCTGGCCATCGTCGTCTTCCTGGTCGTCGGCGTGGGCCTGGTGCTGACGAGCGCGGACATCGGCGGCACACCCGCCGGCGCGCACAACCTGACCGGCCACAGTGGACTTTTCCCGGCGGGCGTCGGCGTCGCGCTGATGACGCTGCAGGCGGTCATCTTCGCCTACTCGGCGATCGAAGTCGTCGGCATCGCGGCCGGGGAGACCAAGGACGCGCGCAAGGTGCTGCCGAAGGCGATCAACGGCGTGGTCTGGCGGATCGGCGTGTTCTACGTCGGCTCGGTGCTGCTGCTGGCGATGCTGCTGCCGTGGCCGTTCTACAGCGGCGACGAGAGCCCGTTCGTCACCGTGTTCAGCCGGCTCGGCATCCCGGGCATCGGTGACGTGATGAACGCGGTGGTGCTGACCGCGGCGCTGTCCAGCGTCAACTCCGGCCTCTACTCCACCGGGCGCATCCTGCGGTCGCTGGCCGAAAAGGGCGAAGCGCCGTCGTTCGTCAGCCGGATGAGCCGCCGTCAGGTGCCCTACGGCGGGATCTTGTTCACGTCGGTCGCGTACGTCCTGGGCGTGGTGCTGAACTACCTGGTGCCGAAGGAGGCGTTCGACATCGCCATCGCGATCGCGTCCCTCGGCGTGATCAGCACCTGGGCGACGCTGATCTTCTGCCAGCTGCGGCTGCGCCAGGCCGCCCTGCGCGGCGAGCTGGAGCGCCCGTCGTACCGGATGCCGTGGGCGCCCTACAGCGGCTGGGCGACCCTCGGGTTCCTGGCCCTGGTGGTGGTGCTGATGGGCTTCTCGGACGGCGCCGAGAAGATCGCGTTCTCCTCGATCCCGGTGCTCGCCGTGGTCCTGGCGGTGGGCTGGCGCTTCGTGAAGCGCCGCGAACGCGCCCCGCTGGGGTAGCGGCCGGGCCGCGGGTGGGCATACTCGACGGGTGTCTTCGAGCAGCACGGAACCCCGGCGGGTGACGATCCACGACGTCGCCCGCTCGGCCGGGGTCTCCCGGCAGACCGTGTCGCGGGCGCTGAACGACAAGGGCGAGATCGACGGCTCGACCAAGCAGCGCGTCCTCGACGCCGTCCGCGAGCTCGGGTACCGGCCCAGCCGCTTCGCCCGCGGCCTGGTCCGGCCGGACACCACCACGATCGGCCTCGTCGTGCCCGACCTGCTCAACCCCTTCTTCACCGAGGTCGCCTCCGGCGCGCTGGAGGCGGCCCGGGCCCGTGGCTGGCACGTCGTCGTCCACGACACCGCCGACGACCCCGAGCAGGAACTGGCCACGCTCCGGGTGATCGGCACCCAGGTCGACGCGGTCACCGGCTACTTCGGCCGGTCCGACGAGGACCTCGACCGCCTCACCGCCGGGATCCCGGTCGTCCTGATCGGCCGCGAGCCGCACTCCCCGCGGTTCAGCGGCGTGGGGATCGACGGGGAGGACGGCGTCCGCGAGGCCGTCGCCCACCTCGTCTCGCGCGGGCACCGGCGGATCGGCATGCTCGACGGGAACCCCGCCCCGAGCGTGCGCCGCCGGTGGTTCCTGCGGGTCGCCGCGGAGTGCGGGGTCCCGGTGCACCCCGGCTGGATCGCCGCCGGCGCCCAGAGCGTCGACGGCGGTGGCGCGGCGCTCGCCGCCCTGCTCGCCGCCCATCCTGACGTCACCGCGCTGTTCGCCTTCAACGACGTGATGGCCATCGGTGCCTTGCGGGAGGCGCGCCGGTTCGGCCTGCGGGTGCCCGCCGACCTCGCCGTGATCGGGTTCGACGGGCTCGCCCTCGGCACCCTGGTCGAGCCGGAGCTCTCGAGCGTCGCCATCGACACGCGCGCGGTCGGCGCGCTGGCCGTCGAGCAGGCGGCTCGCCTGGTCACCGGCGCGGCCCCCCTCGAACCCGCCGAACTGATCGTCCGCGCCCGGCTCCACCTGCGCGAATCCACCTGATCCCTTGACACCCGCTCCCGCCGCGAAGCACACTTTGAAGCGGTCCGTGAACGTTCACGGGAACGTTCTCGGGCGCCTGCCGAACGCGGAAAGGACCTCATGTCGTACCTCGAAGACCCCGGCCCGGGCCGGGGTTCGCTTCCGCCGCGCGCGGCCTTCACCTCCGACGCGCCCACGCTGTCGCTGAACGGCACGTGGCGGTTCCGGCTGTCGCCGAGCCTCGCGGCCGCGCCGGCGGGGATCGAAGCCGGGGAGTTCGACGACTCGGCGTGGGACGAGCTGCCGGTGCCGTCGCTGTGGCAGCTGCACGGCCACGGGCGTCCGGCCTACACGAACGTGCCTTACCCGTTCCCGGTCGACCCGCCGCACGTCCCGTCGGACAACCCGACCGGCGACCACCGGCTGCGGTTCGACCTGCCCGCGGGCTGGCCCGCCGGGGCCGCGGTGCTGCGCTTCGACGGCATCGACTCCTGCGGCCGGATCTGGCTCAACGGCACCGAACTCGGCGTCACGCAGGGCAGCAGGCTGCCCTCGGAGTTCGAGGTCGGGCCGCTGCTGCGACCGGCCGGGAACGTCCTCGTGGTGCGCGTGCACCAGTGGTCGGCGGGCAGCTACCTCGAAGACCAGGACATGTGGTGGCTGTCGGGCATCTTCCGCGCCGTCACCCTGCTCGCCCGGCCGGCCGGCGGCATCGGCGACTACTGGGTGCGCGCCGATTACGACCACACCACCGGCCTGGGCACGGTCCGGGTCGAAACCGGCCCGGACGTCCTGCTGGACATCCCCGAGCTGGGCGTCTCCGGGCACCCGGCGGGGGAAGCCCTGGAGCTGCCGGTCGAGCCGTGGAGCGCCGAGACCCCGCGGCTGTACGAGGGCACGCTGGCCACCGCGGCCGAGCGGGTGCCGGTGCGGATCGGGTTCCGGACCGTCGCCATCGAGGACGGACAGCTCAAGGTCAACGGCCGCCCGCTGATGCTGCGCGGGGTGAACCGCCACGAGCACGACCCGCGCACGGGGCGCGTCGTGTCGCCGGAGACGGCCCTGGCCGACGTGCTGCTGATGAAGCGGCACAACGTCAACGCGGTGCGGACCAGCCACTACCCGCCCGACCCGGCGTTCCTCGAGCTGTGCGACACGTACGGCCTGTGGGTGATCGACGAGTGCGACCTGGAGACCCACGGCTTCGAGCCGCTGGGCTGGGCCGGCAACCCCAGCGGCGACCCGATCTGGGCCGAGGCGTACCTCGACCGGATGCGGCGCACGGTGGAGCGGGACAAGAACCGGCCCAGCGTGATCCTCTGGTCGCTGGGGAACGAAAGCCACACCGGCGAGAACCTCGCGCGGATGGCCGAGTGGGTGCGCCACCGCGACCCGACGCGGCCGGTGCACTACGAAGGCGACCACGACTGCGCCTACGTCGACGTGCACAGCCGGATGTACGCCACGCACGAGGACGTCGAGCGGATCGGCCGCCGGGAAGACGCCAACGCGCGCCGGCGGGACCTGCCGTTCCTGCAGTGCGAATACGGGCACGCGATGGGCAACGGCCCGGGCGGCCTGCTGGAGTACCGCGAGCTGTTCGAGCGGTACCCGAACTGCCAGGGCGGCTTCCTCTGGGAGTGGATCGACCACGGCCTCGCCGCCGACGGGCACTTCGCCTACGGCGGGGACTTCGGCGAGCCCATCCACGACGGCAACTTCGTCATCGACGGCCTGGTCTTCCCCGACCGGACGCCGTCACCGGGGCTGGCCGAGTTCGCGAAGGTCGTCGAGCCGGTCCGGATCGAGGCGGACGCGGCCGGGATCCGGGTGAGCAACCACTACGACTTCGTCGGCACCGGGCACCTCACCTTCACCTGGGTGCTGGAGGACGAAGGAACCGCTGTCGCCCAAGGCGTCCTCGAGGTGCCTGCCGTCCATTCCGGACAGAGCACTTCGGTCCCGCTCCCCGGGCTGCCCGCGACGAGCGGCGAGTCGTGGTTGACCGTGTCGGCGTCACTGACCTCGGCGACGGCGTGGGCGCCGGCCGGGCACGTCGTCGGCTGGGGACAGCTGGCGGTGTCGGCGGCTCCGGCCGCGGCGCCGCTGCCCTCGCGCGGGCCGGTGTTCCGCACCGGCGGACGGCTGGTGCTGGGCGCCGGCGAGTTCGACCCGGTGACGGGCGCCTTGACGACCCTCGGCGGACACGTCGTGGCCGGGCCGCGGCTCGACGTGTGGCGCGCGACGACCGACAACGACCGCGGCACGTTCGCCGGGCGGCCGGTCGCCGACCAGTGGCGCGAGGCCGGGCTGCACCGGCTGCAGCACCGGGTGATCACGGTCGACGCCGACGGCGAGGAACTGGTGGTGCGCACCCGGGTCGCGCCGCCGGCCCAGCCGTTCGGGTTGTTCGCCGACTACACGTGGACGGCGTTCGACGACCGCCTGCGGCTGCGCGTCGAGGTGACCCCGGACGGCGAGTTCCCCGGTACGCTCCCCCGGCTCGGGCTGGCGATGGCGGTCCCGGGCGCGCTCGGCTCGGCGGAGTGGTTCGGCGGCGGCCCGGGCGAGGCCTACCCGGACAGCCGCCAGGCGGCGCGGATCGGCCGGTTTTCCAGCAGCGTCGACGGTCTGCAGACGCCGTACGTGTTCCCGCAGGAGAACGGCAACCGGACGGCGGTCCGCTGGGCCCGCCTGACGACCCCGGACGGCGCGGGCATCCGCATCGACGGCGAACCGGTCTTCGACTTCACGGCCCGCCGCTGGACGGCGGCGGCGCTGGAGGAGGCCCGGCACACCGACGAGCTGGTGCCGGGCGAGCTGGTGCACCTGACGCTGGACGTGGCGCAGCACGGCCTCGGGACGGCGTCGTGCGGGCCGGGGGTGCTGCCGCGGTACCGGCTGGTGCCGCAGAAGACGGAGCTCACGCTGTGGTTCCGCCCGGCCTGAGTTGTCTCAAAAAGTCTCATAAGGTGTCTCATTAATTGGGGTCTGGTAGGTGGCGGTAGATCGTCGCCCGCGAGACACCGAGCGCGGCCGCGATGTCGGCGGGAGCGCGCCCGGCGTCGTAGAGGCGCCGCGCGGCCTCGACGGTTTCAGGACTCATGGCGGACGGCCGCCCCCTGCGGCGGCCTTTGCGCCCGGCGGCGCCGGTCCGGCCGGCGACGGGCGGCCGGAGGTGCGGGTTTTTGTCTCCAGCCGCAGCGGCAGCGTTGCCCTCCGGTGGCTCGCCGTTGCCTGCTGCCGCGGCAGTCCGGGGCGCGTCCGGCCTCGGCTCGGCGTGGGCGCCTTGGCTTGCTGCCGCAGCGGTCTGGATCGCGTCCGGCTCCGGTTCGCCGTGCATACCTTGGCTTGCTGCAGCAGCGGTCCCGGTCGCGTCCAGCCTCGGCCCGCCGTACACACCTTCGCCCGCTGCAGCAGCGGTCCCGGTCGCGTCCGCCCCCGGACCGCCGTGCACACCTTCGCCCGCTGCCGCAGCCTGGACCGGGTCCGGCCCCAGCCCGCCGCCGCCACTTCTCTCCCCACCCGAGGCCGTGAACAGGCGGTCCACTCCGTCCAGGATCGCCGCGCGCAGCTCGGCCTGCGGGGCCTCCGCGAAAAGGACCACCGGGTCGCTCAGCATCGCGATCGCCTGGGCCGCGCGGACCCGGTCCGCGAAGTTCGCTTCCGGCCCCGCGACCAGGCCGTTCGCCCGGAGCATGCCGTCGCGGAAGCGCTCGAACACCACCTCCGAGGCGGTCAGGCCGAGGTCGCGCAGGTTCATCCGCAGCAGGTACCGGTGGGTCAGCCACACCTCCAGCAGCCCCTCGACGGCCGCCCGGCGGGTGTCGGGCGCCTGCGCCGCCTGCGCCAGCGCGGCTTCGAAGTCCGCCAGCATCGGCTCGGCCAGCGCCGTGACGATGTCCGCCTTGCCGGGGAAGTGGTAGAGCACCGCGGTCTTCGTCACGCCGACCCGCTCGGCCAGCTCCCGCACCGACGTCTCGTGGAAGCCGCGCGCCGAAAACTCCTCCAGCGCCGCGCGCAGGATCTTCGCCCGGGTGTCGTCCGTCATCGGCCCAGCCTAGCCCCTTGCCTGACCGATGGACAGGAGAGTACGGTCACGACTGACCGATGGTCAGGACCGAGATGGGGGCACACCATGACCGAACAGACCGTGCTGATTTCCGGCGCCGGCGTCGCCGGGCCGACCCTGGCGTACTGGCTGGCCCGCGCCGGCTACCGGCCCACGGTGGTGGAACGCGCCGCCGGCCTGCGCTCGAGCGGGAGCCCGGTGGACGTCCGCGGGCCGGCGTCGCGCGTCGCGGACCGGATGGGCATCACCGCGAAGCTGCGCGAAGCGAGCACGAGCGCGACGGCGCTGAACTTCGTCGACGACGCGGGACGGCGGACCGGCCGGATCCCGATGCGGCTGCTCGGCGCGGACGGCGACATCGAACTCCCCCGCACCGACCTCGCCGCGATCCTCCACGACGCGGCGCGCGAGCACGCCGAGTTCGTCTTCCACGATTCGATCACCGAACTCCACGAAGACGCCGGCGGCGTCGACGTCACGTTCGAACGCGGCGCCCCGCGGCGGTTCGACCTGGTGATCGGCGCGGACGGGCTGCACTCGGCGGTCCGGCGGCTGGCCTTCGGCCCGGAACAGGCGTTCGTGGAGCACGTGGGCGTCTACATCGCGACGCTGCCGCTGGCCGGGCCACCGTCCGGCGCGACCGCGATCGAGATGTACAACTCGCCCGGCCGGGCGGTGGCGGTCCACCCGTCCCGCGGCCACGGCATCGCGGCGTTCATGTTCCGCGGCGACGCGGTGCCGGGGTTCGACCACCGGGACACGGAACTGCACCGGCGCATGCTCGAAGAGGCTTATGAAGGTGCGGGCTGGCGGGTCCCGGAATTGCTGGAGCAGGTGCGCACGGCGGACGACCTGTACCTCGACTCGGTGAGCCGCGTCCGGATGGACCACTGGAGCAAGGGCCGCATCGTGCTGGCGGGTGACGCGGCATCGTGCGTGTCCCTCTTCGGCGACGGCTCGACGCTGGCCATGGCGGGCGCGCACACGCTGGCGGAAGAACTCGGCCGGACCCCGGAAGACCCGGCGGCGGCGTTCCGGCGGTACGAGACGGCGCACCGGAAGCTGGTGGAGCCGAAGCAGCGAGCGGTGTCGACGGCGGCCGCGTTGCTGATCCCGGCGACCCGCGGCGGCTTGGCGGCCCGCAACTTCGGCACCCGCCTGCTGCCGATCGTCTCGGCGGCCCGCCGCCTGGTTCCCGCCCGGGCGGCTTGAGCGGCGGGTCCACGAAACCCGCCGACGTCAGCCCCGCAACATCGGCGGGTACAGCACTTCCGCCGCACCCCGCCGGTAAAGCCGGGCCGGGCGGCCACCGTCGCGGGTGGTCGTCCGGCCCGTCGGCTCCAGCAGGCCCTCCGCTCCGGTCACCTTGCGGTGGAAGTTGCGGGGGTCGAGCCGGGTGTCCCACACCAGTTCGTACACCCGGCGCAGCTCCGCGACCGTGAACTCCGGCGCGCAGAACGCCGTCGCCAGCGGGGAGTACTCCAATTTCGCGCGGGCCCGCTCGACGCCGTCGGCGAGGATGCGATCGTGGTCGAACGCCAGGCGCTCGGTCCGCAGCCCACGCACCGGCGCCCAGCGGGCCTCCGCCGCGTCCGTGCCCGCGTGCGGGACCGGCAGGTCCGGCGCCAGTGCCAGGTACGCCACCGTCACCACCCGCATCCGCGGGTCGCGGTCCGGTGCGCCGTAACCCGCCAGCTGTTCGATGTGGACAGTTCCCGGCGCCAGTCCCGTCTCCTCCGCCAGCTCGCGCCGCGCCGCGTCCGCCAGGTCCTCGTCGACCCGGACGAACCCGCCCGGCAGTGCCCACTCCCCCTCGTACGGCGGCACCCCCCGGCGCACCAGCAGCGCGCACAGCTCGTCTCCGGTCAGGGTGAGCACGACGAGGTCCACGGTGACGGCGAACGGCGGGTGATCCATGCCACCACCCTAATCGTCATCTTGACGATTATCGAGTCCACCCCATATCGTCAGCACGACGATAAGAGGAGGGCTCCATGGCCGACATCGACCGCCGGTTCGGGTTCCGGCACCTGCGCGGTGCCCCCACCGTGCACATCCGGCACTACCGCCGCGGCAAGCTCGCGCACGACGGCGTCGGGCTGTCGTTCTGGTACCGGCCGCTGACGGCGGTGGTCTCGG
Source organism: Amycolatopsis sp. NPDC058278 (assembly GCF_042881395.1). Lineage (NCBI taxonomy): Bacteria > Bacillati > Actinomycetota > Actinomycetes > Pseudonocardiales > Pseudonocardiaceae > Amycolatopsis > Amycolatopsis sp. NPDC058278. The sequence goes on from NZ_JBHVXZ010000077.1 coordinate 30,953, forward strand.
AAGTCCCGCTCGACGACCGCGAACTGCCGCTGCTGTTCCACGCCCGCACGGCCGACTTCCAGGACGTCACCGTCCAGCTCGCCCTCACCTTCCGGATCGAGGACCCGGCGCTCGCCGCGCGGCGCATCGACTTCTCCATCGACCCGGACACCGGCCGCTGGCGCAGCGATCCCCTGGCGCAGATCAGCGGGCTGCTCACCGAGAACGTCCAGCAGTACGCGGTCGAGGTGCTGACCCGCACGCCCCTGGCCACCGCGCTCGTCGACGGCGTCCGCGCGGTCCGCGACCGGATCCGCGCCGGCCTGGCCGAAGAGGACACGCGGCTCGCGCAGACCGGTTCGGCCGTGCTCGACGTCCGCGTCGTCGCGATCCGGGCCGAACCGGAGGTCGAGAAGGCGCTCCAGACGACCGCGCGGGAGAAGGTGCAGCAGGAGGCCGACCGCGCGACCTTCGAGCGGCGCGCGCTCGCCGTCGAGCGCGAACGCGCGATCAGCGAAAACGAGCTGCAGAGCCAGATCGAGCTGGCCCGCCGGGAGGAGCAGCTGCTCGCCCAGCGGGGCACGAACGCCCGGCGCCAGGCCGAAGAAGCCGCGGCGGCGAACCGGATCGAGACGGAGGCGCAGGCTTCGCGCGAACAGCGGCTGACGCAGGTGCAGGCGGACGGGAAGCGAGCGCTGGGTGAAGCCGAAGCAGCGGGCGAGGCCGCCCGGCTGGCGGCGTACCGCGACCTGCCCGAGGGCGTGCTGACCGGGCTGGCGCTGAAGGAACTGGCCGGCAACCTGCCGCAGATCGGGAGCCTGGTGCTCACCCCGGACCTGCTCACGCCGCTGCTGACGAAGCTGGGCGTCCGCTCGTGAGCCTCGCCCCGCGGGTCGTGCTCGTCCACCGCCGCACCGAGCTGGCCGAGCTCGTCGCCCGCCACGGCACCCGCGGCCAGGCCGAGTTCTTCCTGCGCACGCGCGGGCGGGACCTGGCCGAGGTGACCGAGGCCGACGCCGCCGTGCGCGCGGCGCTCGCCGCGGCGTCGGCGGCGATCCCGCTGGACTGGCGCCGCGGTGAGGTCGAACGGGCGGACCTCGACCGGTTCCTGTTCACTCCGGAGGACGTCGTCGTCGTGGTCGGGCAGGACGGCCTGATCGCCAACGTCGCCAAGTACCTCGACGGCCAGCCGGTGATCGGCGTCGCGCCCGGCGAGCCCGGCGTCCTGGTCAAGCACCCGGTCGAGGCGGTCGCGGACCTGGTGCGGTCCACGAACGATGTCGAACACCGGACGATGGCCGAGCTCACCGCGGACGACGGGCAGCGGCTGCTCGCGCTCAACGAGATCTACCTCGGGCACGCCGGGCACCAGACGGCCCGCTACCGGCTGGGGGTCGGCGGCGGGCGGGCGGAACGCCAGGCGTCGTCGGGAATCCTGGTCGGGACGGGCACCGGGGCGACCGGCTGGTGCGGCTCGGTGTGGCGCGAACGCGGCAGCGCGCTGCGCCTGCCCGCGCCCGGCGAGGCCCGCCTCGTCTGGTTCGTGCGCGAGGCTTGGCCGTCGCCGACGACCGGAACCACGTGCACCGAAGGGGAACTGGCCCGGGCACCGCTGACGGTCGAGGTCGAATCCGACCGCCTGGTCGCGTTCGGCGACGGCCTCGAAACCGACGCGGTCGCCCTCACCCGCGGCCAGACGGCGACCTTCACCCCGGCGGGGAAGACCGTCCGCCTGGTGCGGTGACGGAAGAGCCGACACGCGTGATCGGAGGGCCGACACGCGTGTCTGGAGGGACGACACGGCGCTCAGGTGCCGTAGCGGGCCTTGACGATCGAGGGCGTGTCGAGGTTGTGGCCCGCGTCCATGCTCTGCGCCAGCCGCAGGTACTGGCCCTCGGCCCACATCAGGGGGCCCGCGCTGCCGGTCGGGCGGCCGAGGCCGAAGCAGCCGGCGTCCGCGCGGTCCCAGACCTGCTCGGGCACGAAGTACCCGCTGTTGGCCGAGTCCGCCATCGACTTCAGGTACACCGACGTCGAGCGGCCGTTGGCGAGCTCGTACTGCCCGCGCTCCCCCGACAGCACCGGCCACAGCCGCCCGAACCGCTGGTTGCCACCGGCCGGCCAGCCACTGCAGTCCGCCGTGCTCTCGCCGTAGTTGTCGTGCGGGTAGCGGTGGAAGTAGACGTCGCCGTTCGGCAGCGTCATCTGCATCGCCGAGTTGCCGTCCGACGCGGCGGCCGTCGGCGCGACCGAGTTCGCGATCGTGGCGTCCCCGGCCGGGCGGATGCCGAGCCGCACCAGATCGAGGAAGCCGAAGTCGGTGACGTCGTGTTCGTAGAAGCAGCCTTCGTCGAAGCAGATGGTCGCGGTGTCGTTCGGGTTGCCGGCGCGGTCGAGGCGCTCGTAGTAGGTGTGGCCGCCCCAGTAGCCGGACGTCGTGACGGTCCAGCCGGCCAGGGAGTTGCGCCACGAGTCCGCCGTGGACTCCCACGACGACGCGCTCGCCGTGTCGCCGTTCGCCCGCGCGATGGCCCCGGCCGCGACCAGCCCGGCGATCTCCGCGGCCACCGAGGACGGCGACTTGCCGTACTGCTCTTCCCACCGTTCGGTGGTGTCCGGGCCGGTGGCGACGATGTGGTTCGCGGTCGTCTTGACCTTGGCGTAGGTCGGGGCGTCGGTGAGGCCGGTCAGCCAGGCCAGCAGGATCGCGTCGGCGTCCTGGTCCAGCTGTTCGCAGCAGCCGAGCTGCTGGGCGCTCGCCCCCGCGACGCCGGACACCGGGCTGTAGCGCGGGAAGGACCCCGCCGGGTAGGTCGTGCCGTCGCCGGCCGTGGGGCTGCCGATCCACTGCGCGTTCCAGAGGAACCGGCCCATCCGCTTGGCCTGCGCGCTGTCGCCCGCGGCCAGCAGCCCGGTCGCCTGCTGGTAGAGGTCACGGCCCCAGACGCGGTGGTAACCGTCGTTCAGGTGGTCGCCGTTCGTGAAGTTGCCCCAGGGCGTGGCCAGCCCCGCGACGCTCGCACCCGGGTGCTGCTTGTCTTCGGCGGTCCTCAGCGCCATGGCCGCGACGTAGTAGGCGCGACGTCGTTGCGTGTCCCCGGAAACGCTCGCCGGAGCGGGTTTGAGGCTGGCCAGGTAGGAGTTCCAGCCGCTGCGGTAGGAATTCGACACGGCCGTGAACCCGCTGCTCAGCGAGGCGCTCGCGTTGGACGTCGCCGCCGCCGCCGTGTCGCCGTAGCCTTGCGCGACGGTGAACGTCGTGTCCGTACCGACCGGGATCTGTCCACATTGCACGACGTTGCCGGTGCCGGAGACGGCGTCGAACTGGTTGTTCAAGATTTTGTCGGCACGCAGGTCGACCAGGCAGTCGCTGGCCGCGCCGCTGTAGCCGTTGTCGTGCGCGGTGAAGCCGGTCGAGACGCGCAGCGCGGAGACGACCGTCGTGGCCGTGCCGCCGAACAGCGTCTCGGTCCCGCCGGCCATCAGGGCGCCCGTGGAATCCCACCAGGCGTTGTCGTTCGCCCCGCCGCCCGTCATCGACGGGTTGGCCAGCAGGTAGAGCCGGTAGCTGCCGCCGTCGAGCGACTGGAACCGGGTGTTCGTGACCAGCGTCGCCCGGGCCGGGTCGGTGACGTAGTCCGTCGTGATGCGGTACTTCCCGCTCTTGGCCGTGTTCGTGATCGTGTACTGCAGCGCCTTCTCGTCGGGCATGCTCACGACGTGGTCGGTGGCGTCGCGCTCCAGGTCGACGAAGGTCGAGCCGTCGGTCACGACGAATTGGCGGTCCTGGGTGTTGGGGACGTCGGCTCTCGGGTAGAAGACCTCGGACGTGACGCCGTCGGCGACGGTGAACCAGACCGGGCTGTTCGTGGTCGATGTGCCGAGGGCGGATTTGTTGCCCGTGGCCCATGAGGCTGCGCTGCCGCAGCAGTCGGTTGCGGTGCCGGTGGCGAGGGCCGTGCCGGGGAGGGACGCGGCTAGGAGGATTGCTGTTCCGGTGCAGGTCAGGAGCGCTTTCCAGCTGATCATCGGGACCCCTCCGACGGCTTTGTCGCTTGATATGTTGTGGGCCGCAACATATTGGGCTCTTTGGGGGTTGCAAGCAATGTCTGATGGGACTGGATCGATTCTGGGGGTCTCGGCTGGTGGTCTCCCGGGCCTTGGCGCTCTTCGCAAGCCTGCGATTGCTGCTCTCCGCAACCCCGAAGCCGGATTGTGACTACGGACGGCAGCACCGGGTCAAGGCGGGAAAGCGTGCCTTGACCCGGCGCCGCCGTCCGTGTTCGGGCTTCGGATCGGGGTTGCGGGGGGCCCTGGGTTCCGAGATGGGCCGGTTTCGCGGGGGAGTTGCGTTCCGGGGTCCCGGGGGCTGGGCTCCGAGGTCAGGCCCGGGTCCGGGGGCTGGTCCGAGGGCTGGTTCCGGCCTATGGGTTCGCCTACGCGTCCGCGATGCGGTCCAGCCACTCGGCCATCAGGATGCGCTCGGCGTCGGTCAGGGTTGTTGCTCCCTCGAGGCCTGCGCGTAGTGCTATTGCTCGCTCCGGCAAGTCTGATCCCGCCGGCTCTGGGGTGCCCGTCAAGATGCGGGCCAGCACCGTCTCGCGGGCCGTTGCCGACAACTCCGGGTCGCGTTGGTCCTCCGGTGTTGCTATCTGTGTCAGCACTACGCCCATTCCGGCCGCGTGCGTCAGCCTTGCCGCTCGCTCCACGCTCACGCGGAGGCGGCCCGCCGCCGCGACGCGCTCGACTATTGCCCGCAACATTGCCTCGGCTTCGCGGGCTGCGGGCGACTTGTGGCCCGGGCGGGCGTCGCCGTACATCAATACGTAGAACTCCGGGCGGGACAAGCCGAATTCGATGTGCAAGTCCCAGCCGCGTCGGAGGTCCTCGACCGGGTTGCCCGTCGATCCCATTGCGCGCTTGCTCTTCAGGTACTCGTCGAAGCCGTACGCCGCTACCGCGTCGAGCAGGCCCTCCTTGTCACCGAACAACCGGTACAGCGCCGGCGGCTGGACACCCGCCGCCGCGCTGACCGCGCGGGTCGACAGACCGTCGCGGCCCTCTGCTGCCAGGAGCGCCGCCGCCGCTTCGAGGATGCGGATGCGGGTGTCCACCGCCGTCTTCGTTGCCATGGTTACGATGATAACAAATCCTCGGTAGCGGTTGTTCGCTCCGTCGGGGCACTCACCTGCGCGGCGCGAGGTTGTCGATCGCCAGTCGGTGGGTGAGGCGGCGCAGCAGCGGTGCCGCCTCCGCCATGCAGCGCGCCGGGTCCGGTTCCAGGTCGGTCAGCGCGTACGCGGCCGAGATGCCCGCGTTCGCCAGCTCCGCCGCGGACAGCCGGCAGCGCCCGGACACCGCCACGCACGGGATGCCCTGGGCCGCCGCGGCCCGGGCCACCCCGGCCGGGGCCTTGCCCGACAACGTCTGCTCGTCCAGCGATCCCTCGCCGGTGACCACCAGGGTGGCGCCGGCCAGGGCCGCGTCGAATCCGAGCAGGTCGAGCAGCAGCTCGATGCCGGACCGCATCCGGGCGCCCAGCAGCGCCATCGCCGCGAAGCCCACTCCCCCGGCCGCTCCGGCGCCCGGCCGGGAAGCGAACTCCGGCCCGGCGATCGACGCCCAGTGCCGCAGCGCCGCGTCCAAGGTCGCGACGTCGCCGGGGGACGCGCCCTTCTGCGGGCCGTAGACCGCGGGGGCCCCGCGCGGCCCGTGCAGCGGATTGTCCACATCGCTCGCCAGCTCGATGTCCACGTCGGACAGGCGCGGCACCTCCAGCGACGCGAGCCGGGACAGGGCCGCGCCACCCGGCGGGAGCTCGCGCCCGGCGGCGTCGAGGAGGCGGGCGCCCAGCGCGGTCAGCATCCCCGCGCCGCCGTCGGTGCAGGCGCTGCCGCCGACGCCGAGCACGATCCGGCGGCACCCGGCCCGGACGGCCGCGGCGATGACGTCCCCGGTCCCGGCGCTGGTCGCGGTGAGCGGCTCCGGCGGCCCGGGCAGCAGGTGCAGCCCGGACGCCTCCGCCAGCTCGACCACCGCGGTGTCCCCGCGCACCGCGTAGGACGCCGTCACCGGCATCCCGGTCGGCCCGCGCGCCGGGACCCGCACCCGCTCGTACCCGGCGGCGACGGCGGCGTCGACCGTGCCCTCGCCGCCGTCGGCCACCGGGAGGGTGCGCACCACCGCCGCCGGGTGGACGTCGGCGAGGCCGGCAGCCACCGCCGACGCCACCTCCGCCGCGGTCAGCGATCCCTTGAACTTGTCCGGGGCCACCAGAACCTTCACGCGCTCGCCTTGAAGGCCCGCCAGTCGCCGAGCTCGGTGATGTCCCGCAGGGCCACGTGCGAGGTGTACGGCCGCCGCAGCAGCATCGCGAACGCCGAACTGCCGTCGGCCAGCTCCACCACCCCCAGCTCCAGCTCGTGCGGCTCGGCCGGCAGCACCTTGTCCCGCAGGGCGTCCAGGGAGACGTCGTAGACCTCGCCGGTGACCGCCGCACCGCCGTGCGACACCGGGTACAGCGCCGGGCACTGGTCGCCGACGGCGTAGAACCGGTACTTCGGCGCGGTGTCCGCCACCGCCACGAACGGCGATCCGTCGAGGAGGTGGTGCAGCGGCTCGCCGCGCATGGCGCCGCCGTTGAAGAACATCAGGGCCACGGAGAACTCCTTACCGGAAGAGGGCTTCGACACCGTCGATGGCGAAGTACACCGCGAAGACCAGCGCCAGCAGGGACAGCAGCCAGCCGGCCTCGCGCCACTTGCCGCGGCCGATCTTGATCAGCACGAACGCGATCAGGCCGGCGCCGACGCCGTTGGTGATCGAGTAGGTGAACGGGATCAGCGCGGCGGTCAGGAACACCGGGATCGTGTAGTCCGGGTCGTGCCACGGGATGGTCCGGCACTGCGCAACCATCATGCCGCCGATGACGACCAGCGCGGGCGCCGCGGCCTGCGCCGGGACGACCCCGGCCAGCGGCGTGAACAGCAGCGTCCCGGCGAACAGCAGGCCGGTGACGACGCTCGCGAGCCCGGTCCGAGCCCCTTCGCCGACGCCGGCCGCGGATTCGAGGAACACCGTGTTCGGCGACGAGCCGGTGACGCCGCCCGCGATCGCGCCCGCGCCGTCGACCAGCAGGATCCGGCCCATCCGCGGGACCTTGCCGTTCTTCGACAGCCCGGCCTCGTCGGAAACGCTGGTGATCGTGCCCATGGCATCGAAGAAGCCGGAGAGCACCAGCGTGAACAGGAACACCGTGGCCGCCAGCGCGCCCGCGGAGGCGAAGCCGCCGAACAGGTCGATGTGGCCGAACAGCCCGAAGTCGGGTGCCGCGACGACGTGCTCGGGCAACGCCGGGGTGGTGAGACCCCAGCCGCCGACGCCGAACCCCTCGTGCAGCACGACGGCGAGCACGGTGGACACCCCGATGCTGATCAGCACCGCGCCCGGGACCTTGCGGGCCATCAGCACGATCATCAGCAGCAGACCGGAGCAGAACACGACGATCGGCCAGCCGTGCAGGTGCCCGCTCGCCCCGAGGCGCACCGGGACCGTGGTCTGCGCCGCGTCCGGCACCCGGGTCACGAACCCGGCGCTGACCAGGCCCACGAGGGCGATGTAGAGCCCGATCCCGACGGTGATCGCCATCTTGAGCGGCCTGGGGATGGCGTTCATGATCCGCTCGCGGACGCCGCTGACGGCCATCAGCACGATGCACACGCCTTCGAGCACGACCAGGCCGAACGCCTGCGCCCAGGTCATCGACGGCGCCATCTGGAAGGCGACGATGCCGTTGATGCCGAGCCCGGCGGCCAGCGCGAGGGGCGCGTTGCCGACGAGTCCCATGAGGACGGTCATCACGGCGGCGGCGAGCGCGGTCGCCGTGGTCACCTGTGCGGCGGAGAGCCGGGCGCCGGTGATGTCGGCGGAGGCACCGAGGATTAGCGGGTTGAGCAGCACGATGTAAGCCATCGCGACGAACGTCGTGACGCCGCCGCGGACTTCGCGGCCGACCGTGCTCTGCCGGGCCCGCAGCTCGAAGAGCTTGTCGAACAGCGAACGGCGCTGGGGTGGTTCGGGTACTTCGCCGAGTTCGGGTTCCTGGATCTCTACCTGGGTCATGCGTCCTGCCCTTGCCGGTGGGTGTGCTCGGCCAGGCCGAGGCACAGCGCCGTGCCTGGGCGAGCGGGACGTTCGATTCGGTTGTGCTCCGGTCAGCTGGCCTTGTGGGTCAGGAGTCGGCGGGTCAGTAGTCGGTGCGGTCGCTCTTGTCGAGCCAGGCCGCGAAGGGGGCGAAACCGTCCTTTGCGGACAGTCGCGTGACGGGGACCGTCCAGGTGTCGCGGGGACGGTCGAAGAGCTCGTAGAAGGCGCGGTCGTCGAAGCCGGCCTTGGCCGCGTCGTCGCGGTCGGCGGCGAAGAGGACCTTGTCCACCCGCGCCCACAGCGCCGAGGACAGGCACATCGGGCACGGCTCGCAGCTGGACACGAGCACGCAGCCATCGAGCTTGAACGTGCCGAGCGCCTGGCAGGCCGCGCGGATGGCGACCACCTCGGCGTGCGCGGTCGGGTCGAGGTTCGCCGTGACGCGGTTGACGCCGGTCGAGACGACCTCGCCGTCCTTGACGATCAGCGCGCCGAACGGGCCCCCGCCGTTTTCGACGTTGTGCGTGGCGATCCGGACGGCTTCGCCGAGCCAGTCCTGCTCGACGGAAACGGACGTGGTCATCTCAGACTCCGGTGATGTGCTCGGGGCGGATGGGGACGCGCGGCAGCTCGAGGCCGGTGGCCGCGCGGATGGCGTTGGCGATCGCCGGCGTGGCGGAGATCGTGGGCGGTTCGCCGACGCCGCGGACGCCGTAGGGCGCGTGCGGGTCGGGCCGCTCGAGGACGTCGACGCGCATCGGCGGCATGTCGAGGATGGTCGGGATGAGGTAGTCGGTGAACGACGGGTTCCGCACCTTGCCGTCCTGGACCAGGATCTCCTCCATCACGGCGAGGCCGAGGCCCTGGGCCGAGCCGCCCTGGATCTGGGCGACGACGGCGTCCGGGTTCATCGCCTTGCCGACGTCCTGGGCGCAGTCCAGCTGCACGACCTTGACCAGGCCGAGGTCGAGGTCGACGTCGACCACCGCGCGGTGGGCGGAGAAGCCGTACTGGACGTGGGCGTCGCCCTGCCCGGTCGCCGGGTCCAGCGGGTAGGTCGGGCGGTGGTGGAATTCGCGGGTCTCTTCGATCGCGGTGCCGCCCAGCAGCTCGGCCAGGTCCGCGACGACTTCGCCGTCGGCCGCGACGACCTTCCCGCCCACCAGGGACATCCCTTCGGCGGGCACCCCGAGCCGGGCGCAGACCGCCTCGGCCACCGCGCGGCAGGCGTTGCGGACCGCGCCGCCGGTGACGTAGGTCTGGCGTGACGCCGAACTGGAGCCGGCGTCGCCGACGCTCGTGTCGGCCGGGTGCACGCTGACCCGCGTCACGCCGAGCTCGGTGCGGGCGATCTGCTGCTGCAGCGTCACCAGCCCCTGCCCGACCTCGGCGGCGGCGGTGTGGACCATCGCCACCGGCTCACCGCCGAGCACCTCCAGGCGGACGCGGGCGGTCGAGTAGTCGTCGAGCCCCTCGGCGTAGGAGATGTTCTTGATCGTGACGCCGTAACCGACCCCGCGGACGACACCTTCGCCGTGGGTGGTGTTCGACGCGCCGCCGGGCAGCTCGCGGATGTCGCGGTCGCCGGTGGGCTCGGGCGGCAGCGGCAGGTCGCGAACCCGCTGGACCAGCTCGGCGACCGGGGCCGGGAAGTCCACCACCTGGCCGGTGACCACAGTGGACCCTTCGCTCAAGGCGTTGCGGATCCGCAGCTCCGCCGGATCCATGTCCAGCGCCGCCGCGAGTTTGTCCATCTGGGACTCGTAGGCGTAGGTCGGCTGGACCGCGCCGAGGCCGCGCATCGCGCCGCAGGTCGGGTTGTTGGTGTAGACGCCCCAGCCCTCGATGTGCGCGTTCGGCACGTCGTACGGGCCCACGCTGAGCGTGGTGCCGTTGCCGACCACGACCGGCGTCTTGGAGGCGTAGGCGCCGCCGTCGAAGTACAGCTTCGCGCGGACGTAGACGAGCTTGCCGTCGCGGGTGGCGCCGTGCTCGTAGTACATCTTCGCGGGGTGGCGGTGGACGTGGCCGAAGAACGACTCCAGGCGGTTGTAGCTCATCTTCACCGGGCGGCCGGTGCGCAGGGCCAGCATGCAGGAGTGGATCTGCATGGACAGGTCCTCGCGGCCGCCGAACGCCCCGCCGACACCCGACAGCGTCAGCCGGACCTTCTCCAGGGGCAGGCCCAGGGCCTTCGCCGTCTGGCGCTGGTCGACGTGCAGCCACTGGGTGGCCAGGTAGAGGTCGACGCCGCCGTCCTCGGCCGGCACCGCGAGGCCGGACTCCGGGCCGAGGAACGCCTGGTCCTGCATGCCGATCTCGTACACGCCGGACACGACCACGTCCGCGGTGGCGGCCGGATCGCCCTTGACGATCCGCTGGTGGCGGACCAGGTTCCCGCCCGGGTGCAGCTTCGGCAGCGTGTCGTCGTGCGCGGCCCGCTCCGGGTCGGTGATCGGCTCGAGGACGTCGTACTCGACGACGATCTCCTTGAGCGCCTGCCGCGCGATCTCCGGGTGGTCGGCGGCCAGGATGGCGACCGGTTCGCCCTGGTAGCGGACCAGACCGTCGGCCAGCGCCGGGGTGTCCTGGTACTTCAGGCCGTAGACGTTCTCGCCGGGTACGTCCTCGTGGGTCAGCACCGCGTGCACACCCGGCTTGGCCAGCGCGCGGGAGACGTCGAGGCGGACGATCCGGGCGTGCGGGTGCGGGCTGCGCAGGGTGGCGCCCCACAGCATGTCCTCGTGCCACAGGTCGGAGGAGTAGGCGAACTCGCCCCGGACCTTGAGCGTGCCGTCCGGGCGCAGCGGGCTCTCGCCGATGCCGCCGGCGATGGTGTCGTGCAGCTCCTGGGGGGAGCGGGCCGGGGCGCTCATCGGACGGCCTTCTTCGCGGCGGCGTCGCGGACGGCGTCGAGGATCTTCTCGTAGCCGGTGCAGCGGCAGAGGTTGCCGGCGAGGGCCTCGCGGATCTCGACGTCGCTCGGTTCGGGGACGCGCTCGATCAGGTCGTGCGCCGCGACCAGCAGGCCGGGCGTGCAGAAGCCGCACTGGACGGCGCCGCGTTCGACGAACGCCTCCTGCACCGGGTCGAGGGCGTCCCCGTCGGCCAGACCTTCGACCGTGACGACCTCGCGGCCCTCGGCCTGCCCGGCCGCGACCAGGCACGCACAGGCCGGGACACCGTCGAGGTAGACCGTGCACGAACCGCATTCGCCCTGTTCGCAGGCGTTCTTCGAGCCGGGGAGGCCGAGCCGCTCGCGCAGGACGTAGAGGAGGCTCTCGCCTTCCCAGACGTTGTCCGCCCGGCGGGGTTCGCCGTTGACGGTGACGTTCACGCGCACTTCGCGCTCCCTCCGCAATATTCGGTCCAGGCCCAGGTCAGCGTCCGTCTCGCCATGACGCCGAGGGCGTGGCGGCGGTAGGCGGCGCTCCCCCGGACGTCGTCGATCGGGGCCGCGGCGGCCGCGACCAGGTCGCCGAAGCGGCGCTTCACCGAGTCGGCGATCGCCTTCGGCGAGTCCCAGTCCAGCTCGCCGGCCAGGAACTCCTCGGCCTCGAAGGCCCGGCGGGGCGTGGGCGCAGCCGAGCCGACGCCGGTGCCGACCCGCTTTTCCGACGGGTGCAGGGCCAGTCCGAAGGCGGCGACGGCGATGACCATGGCGTTGCGGGTGCCGATCTTGCTGAACTGCTGCGGCCCGGTGGCCGGGGCCACCAGCACGGCCGTGATCAGCTCGTCCGGCTCCAGGACGTTCCGCTTGACGCCGGTGTAGAAGTCCTTCGCCGCGACGATCCGGGTGCCGCGGACCGAGGCGATCTCGACCTCGGCGTCCGCCGCCAGCAGCGCCGGGTGGGAATCCCCCGCGGGCGAAGCCGCACCGAGGTTGCCGCCCACCGAGCCGCGGTTGCGGATCTGCGGCGAGCCGACGGTCCGCGCGGCCATCGCCAGACCCGGCAGCTTCGCCCCGAGCTCGGTGATGATCCGGGCGTAAGACACGGCCGCGCCGATCCGGAGCCGGCCGCCGTCGGTGCCGTGCTCGTGCAGCTCGGGTACGCGCCCGAGGTCGAGGAGCGACTCCGGGCGGCGGTGGTCGAAGTTGAGCTCGACCATCACGTCCGTGCCGCCGGCGATCGGGACCGCACCGGGGGTCGCGGCCTTCGCGGCGAGCGCGTCGGCCAGCGAGGCGGGTCGGAGGAATTCCACTGTGGACGTCCTTTCGGGGCTGCTTCGGCAAGAAGTACACACGCTCCGGTGTGGCCGCGACCACGGCAAAACCCCTGAAAGAAGGGTGAATTTCGGGCTCGGGTTTGTACTTTCCGACAACCGCCTGAGCCGGCGCACGGAAAGGCCGCCGTACGAGGTCGGGTCTCGTACGGCGGCCGTGGTCACGCGGGGGTTACGCGGGCTCGAACTCCTTGACGGAGTCGAGGGCGGCGCCCATGGCGGCGTTGCCCTCGCGCTCGATCATGATCTCGACCAGGACGGGGCGGCTGGTGCGCTCGGCTTCCTTGCGCGCCCATTCCAGGGACGTGCGGATCTCGCCCGGCTCGTGCACGCGGGTACCCGAGCAGCCGTAGGCCTCCATGATCTTGACGTTGTCCGTGCCGTTCGAGTCGTAGTGGATGTCGACCTCGAAGTTCATGTCGTAGCCGGTCTCGGCCTGGCGGATGAGCCCGAGGTACTCGTTGTTGAGCATGATGAGCACGAACCCGACGTCGTACTGGGCGGCCACCGCCAGCTCCTCGACGAGGAACTGGAACGAGTAGTCGCCGACCACCCCGACGACCTCGGCCTCCGGGCGAGCCTTCTTCACCCCGATCGCGGCGGGGATCTCCCAGCCGAGCGGGCCGGCCTGGCCGCACACCTGGTAGTGCCGCGGCTTGTGCGCCTGCTGGAACTGGCCCGACCAGATCTGGTAGAGCCCGATCGCGGTGACGAAGTAGGTGTCTTCGCCGAAGGTTTCATTGATCTCCTTGAACACCCGCGGCGCCTTGATCGGCAGGCTGTCGAAGTCGTCCCGCCGGGGCAGCGCCTCCTTCAGCTCGCCGATCCGGGTGACCCATTCGCGACGCGGCTGCGTCTCGCGCTTCTCCAGCGCGGCCAGCAACGCGTCGAGGAACTCACGTGTGTCCGACACGATCCCGAGGTCGGGGCCGAACACCTTGCCCAGCTGGGTGGGCTCGATGTCGACGTGGATGAACTTCCGCTCGCCGCGGTAGACCGACAGCTCGCCGGTGTGCCGGTCGCCGAACCGGGCGCCCAGCGCGAGCACCAGGTCGGCCTCGAGGAAGGCCGCGTTCGCCCAGCGCTGCGACGTCTGGATGCCGGCCATCCCGGCGAACAGCTCGTGGTCCTCGGGGAAGCTGCCCTTGCCCATGAGCGTCACCTGCACCGGGACGTCGAGGCGCTCGGCGGCGGCCCGCAGCTGCTCGCTCGCCTCGCCGAGCACCACCCCGCCGCCGGCCAGGATCAGCGGGCGCTCGGCTCGGAGGAGCATTTCGAGGGCCCGCTCGACCCGCGCGGCGGCGGGCTTCACGGGCGTCACCGGCAGCGGCGAGTCGATCGAAGAGTCCCACTCGATGTCCTGCTTCTGGACGTCGATCGGGAGGTCGATGAGCACCGGGCCGGGGCGGCCGGACCGGGCGATCCGGAACGCCTCGCGGAAGATCCACGGCAGCTGCGCGGCCTCCTTGACCTGCACCGCCCACTTCGTCACCGGCTTGGCGATCTCGACGATGTCGACGGCCTGGAAGGCCTCCTGGTGCAGTTTGGTGGTCGCCGCCTGGCCGGTGATGCAGATCATCGGGATCGAGTCCGCGTGCGCGGTGTAGAGCCCGGTGATCATGTTCGTCCCGGCCGGGCCGGACGTGCCGATGGCGACGCCGACGTTGCCGTTCGTCCTGGCCCAGCCGTCGGCCATGTGCGTCGCACCCTCTTCGTGGCGGACGATCAGGTGCTCGATCGCCCGGCCTTGCAGGGCGTTATACAGCGGAAGGATCGCGGCGCCGGGGCAACCGAAGACGGTGTCGACGCCTTCGCTCTCCAGGACGTCGACGACCGCCTGCATCGCGGGGATTCTGGGCATGTCACACCTCCGCCGGGACGCGGCCCGACAACTGTTCGACGACCTTCAGCAAGGCCGAGTGGTCCAGGGAGCCGTGGCCCATGGCGCGGCCGGCGGCGACGAGCTGGGCGACCAGCCCGGTGAGCGGGAGCGCGACGTCGGCCTGCCGGGCGGCGGCCAGCGCGATCCCCATGTCCTTGTGGTGCAGGTCGATCCGGAAGCCGGGCGCGAACCGGCGGTCCACCATGGACTTGCGCTTGAGCTCGAGGATCCGGCTGCCCGCCAGGCCGCCGGCGAGCACGTCGAGCCCGACTGCGGCGTCCACACCGGACGCTTCGAGCAGCACGATCGCCTCCGCCACGAGGCCGTAGATCCCGCCCACGACGAGCTGGTTGGCTGCCTTCACCACTTGGCCGGCGCCGTGCGGCCCGACGTGCACGACGGTCTTGCCGACCGCGTCCAGGACCGGCTTGGCGGCCTGGAAGTCCTCTTCGAGGCCACCGACCATGATGGACAGCGACGCCTGCTCGGCGCCGGCCTGCCCACCCGAGACGGGGGCGTCGAGCACGCGGATCTTCTTGTCCCGCGCGGCTCGGGCGATCGCGATCGACGTCTCCGGCCGGATGGTGCTCATGTCGATCAGGAGCGTGCCCGGCTCGGCGCTCTCCAGCACGCCACCCGCGGCCAGTACCACCTCTTCGACGTGCGGGTGGTTCGGCAGCATCGTGATCACGACGTCCACGCCCGCCACCGCGTCGGCGACGCCGGTCGCGGCGCGTCCGCCCGCGGATTCGAGCTTCTCCCCCGCGGCCGCGGTGACGTCGTAGCCGCTGACGTCGTGGCCGGCCGCGACCAGGTGCGCGGCCATCGGGGCGCCCATCACGCCCAGTCCGATGAATCCCAGTTTCATGCTCGTCCCCTTCGGGTTTTCGGCAGCCAGCCCAGCGACGTGACGGTGTCGGGGTCCGGGATGTACTCGATCCCGACGAACCCGTCGTAACCCGCGTTCTGGAGCTTCCCGAGGTACCCGTCGATGTCCAGCTCGCCGGTACCGGGCTGGTGGCGGCCGGGCGCGTCGGCGACCTGCACGTGCCCGATCCGCGGTGTGTGCACCGTGACCAGGGCGTCCAGGTCGTCTCCGTTGACTGCCAGGTGGTAGAGGTCGGCCAGCAGCCGCACGTTCCCGCGCCCGAGGTCGTCGAGCACGGCCACGGCGTCCGCGGCGGTCTTGAGCGGGTAGCGGTCCGCGCCGGAGAGCGGTTCGAGGACCAGTTGTGCCCCGATCCGGGCGGCGGCGTCGGCGGCCTTGTCCAGGTGGACGCGGGCCAGGTCGTCCTGCTTGGCCGGGTCTTCGCCGTCGAGCCGGTTGCCGTAGAGCGCGTTGAAGCCGCGGCAGCCGGTGCGTTCGGCGATGCCGAGGGCGACGGCGAGGCTGTCGGCGAACTCGGTCTCCCGGCCGATCCACGAGACCAGGCCCCGCTCCCCCGCCGCCATGTCCCCGGCGTAGAAGTTCAGCCCGCGCAGCCGGACCCCGTCGAGGCTCTCGACGAACGCGTCCACGTCTTCCCGGGCGGGCACCGCGGAGTCGAACGGCCACCAGTACTCGACATCGGTGAACCCGGCGTCCCGCGCGGCGGCCGCGCGGTCGAGGAGCGGGACCTCCTTGAACAGGATCGACAGGTTGGCGACGTACGGCAGGGAGTGCTCCTCTTCAGGCATCGCGACCTCGAATTTCGCTATACGGAATCTTTCTTTCGTATATCGAGAATAACTCGCGGTGCGTCCCGGGGTCAACGGCGAGCCGGCGCGCGCTCGAGCCGGCCCAGCGTGAAAACACGCCAAGGAGGTGCGCGCAGCGACAGGGCGCCCCGCCCTCCGGGGGGGCCCACAAATAACTCTAATGCCGGTAACTATAAAACAAAAAAAGCAGC
>NZ_JBHVXZ010000078.1:0-46604 GCF_042881395.1 Amycolatopsis sp. NPDC058278
GTTGCCCAGGTGGTCGGCCATGAGGGGCTTCAGCGAGGCGTCGATGGAGGCAGCCGTGCATGATGCCGTTCGCGTCGATGTCGTCGTCAGGCTTCGGCGAACTCGAACGGCAGTGCGTCCACGCACGCCTGGTACTTCTGCACCATTTCGTGTTCGGTGTGCGCCGCGACGAACAGGTGCGCCAGCTCGAAGCTGTAGCTGTCCTGCTCGGGCAGGTCCGACAGCCGCTGCCCCGCCTCCGGCACGATCGTGATCTGGGTGCCGTCGATGCGGTCCTGCACCGCGGCGATCTCCTCGGGCGTCGGCACCCGCGTCACCACGCCGTCCTCGAACCGGCGCAGGTACCACTTGGCGGCGATCTGGTAGGTGCCCTTGGTGGGGCGGCGGCCGGGGTCCTGGCCCAGGCCGAGCCGCACCATGATCTCGTGGTTGGCGACGCCGTCGACGAACTCGAACAGCTCCGCGTGCGACTGCGAGTGCCGGGGGTTGATCTCCAGCAGGGCGACCTGGCCGGACTCGGGGTCGCAGAAGAACTCGATGCTGAAGGTCCCGTTGTCGAAGCCGATCTGCTTCATCACCCGCTCGGCGACGTCCCGCATCCGCTGCACGGGCTCCTCCCCCAGCTGCGACGGGTACTGGTGGCGCAGGAAGGACGAGCTGTCCGGGTAGTTGATCGAGTCGAGGGCGCCGTAGACGGTGACCTCACCCTGGTAGACGTACCCTTCGACAGCCGCCTGGACGCCGCGCAGCGCTTCTTCGGCCAGGCACGCGGCGCCCCCGACCCTGGCGATCTCCGGCGGGAGCTCGACCTGCTCGAGCACGGAGCCGAACGGCTCCCCCACCCGGCCGACACCGGCGCGGATCTCGGCCACGGCGTCGGCGAATTCGGCGTCGTTCTCCGCCTTGAAGGCGAGCTCGGAGGAGAACGACTTCACCGGCTTGAGCCACATCGGGTAGCCGACGCCCTCCGGCGGGGCGGGTTTCCGGTCGTCGAGGTCGACGATGCCGAAGCTCGGCAGCTCGTCGATGACCTTTCTCTGCTCGAGCCGGCTCCAGTACTTGTGTTCGCACTTCAGCACGGCCTCCAGCGACACGCTGGGCAGGCCGTACCGGGCGCACAGGATGGGAACCAGCGACGCGGCCGGGAAGTCCCAGTAACTGACGATCGCGCCGACGTCGCCGTCGAACGCGTCGAGCTCGTGCTGCGCCGTCTTCAAGAGCGCTTCGAAGTCGATTTCGCCGTGTTGCAGCTCTTCGGGGGTCAGCAGGCCGTGGAACCGGTAGCCGGAAGCCCACGGCAGGCGCTCCAGCACCCGCTGGTTCTCCTCGTCCAGGCCGATCACGAAGATGTCGGTACTCATGCGAAAGGGCTACCCGACGCGCCGAGCGGGCCAAACGGGCCGGATGGCCGGTTTGGCCGGACCGGCAGCGGGCATCCGCAGGCATGACAGCCCTGCCCGAACCGCTTTCGCTGTGGGTGGAAACCGCCCCTTCCCCGGACCGCACCGGCGTGCCGGTGCCGGAGTCCGTCGATGTCGCGGTGCTCGGCGCGGGCATCGCCGGGCTCACCACCGCGCTGCTGCTCGCGCGCGCCGGCCGGTCGGTCGTCGTGCTGGAGGCCGAGCGGGTCGCGGCCGGGGTGTCCGGCCACACGACCGCGAAGGTCAGCGCCCAGCACGGGGCCAAGTACGCGGACTTGGCGTCCCGCCACGGCACCGGCGCCGCGAAGGCCTACGCCGGAACCCAGACGGCGGCGCTCGAATGGATCGCGGCCACCTCGGCCGAACTGGCGATCGACTGCGGTTTCACCCGCGCGGACAGCTACGTCTACACGACCCGGGACAGCACCGTGGACTCCCTCAGGCGGGAGGCGGACGCGGCCGCCGCGGCGGGCCTGCCGGCGTCGTTCACCGAAGAAGTCGCGCTCGACGTGCCCGCGCTCGGGGCCGTGCGGACCATCGGGCAGGCGCACTTCCACCCGCGCCGGTGGCTGCTCGGCCTGGCCGCCGAGATCGAGCGCGCGGGCGGCACCATCGTCGAACACGCCCGGGCGACCGCGCTCAACGGGCAGACCGTCCGCACTTCGCGCGGCGACGTCGTGGCGGGCGAAGTCGTCGTCGCGACCCACTACCCCGTGCTCGACCGCGGCCTGTACTTCGCCCGGCTCGACCCGATGCGCGACCTCGTCGTCGCGGGCCCGGCGGCGGGCGGCACCGCACCGGAGGGCATGTTCCTCGACGCCGACACGCACCACTCCGTGCGCGGGTACACCGAACAGGGCACGCCGATGGTGATCGCCGGCGGCGAGCACTACCGGGTGGGCGCGCACGTCAACGTCGAACGCCGGTACCGGCGGCTCGCGGAGTGGGCCGACGCGCACGCGGGCCTGCACCGGGTGACCCACCGCTGGTCGGCCCACGACATGTCGACGCCGGACCTGCTGCCCTACGTCGGCCGCTACCTGCCCGGGACGAAGAACCTGTGGGTGGCCACCGGGTTCGGCCAGTGGGGCATGACCGGCGGCACCGCCGCGGGTCACGTGCTGGCGGCGCGGATCCTCGGCGAGCCGCACCCGGCCGCGGACCTGTTCGACCCCAACCGCTTCGACGCCCGTTCCGTGCTCGAGGTGGCCCAGGACAACCTCACCGTCGCGAAGTACCTCGTCGGCGACCACGTCGCCGCGCTGTGGCGGTCCGAGAAGCTCGACGACCTGCAGCCCGGGGAGGCCGAGGTCGTCCGCGTGGGCGGCGAGCTCGTCGCGGCCCACCGCGACGACGCCGGCAAGCTGCACACGGTCGGCGCGCACTGCACCCACCTGGGCTGCCTGGTTTCGTTCAACGACGCCGAGAAGACCTGGGACTGCCCCTGCCACGGCTCGCGGTTCGGCGTCGACGGCGAAGTGGTGCAGGGCCCGGCGGTCCGCCCCCTGCGCCGCGGCCCGGAATGAGCCGGTGGGGGACGTTCCTCCCCTCTGCCCGAGGAACGTCCCCCACCGGTCCGCCCGGCTAACCGGACGCCAGTTTCTTGCCCGCGTCGTACAGCAGGTGCAGGGCGTCGGCCACGCCCACTGCCGTCAGCACCGTCGCCGCCAGGCGGGTCCCGCGCGGCGCGATCACCAGGCCCGCGGCCAGCCCGGTGCCGATCCAGACGTCCAGGCAGAACGGACACGACAGCAGCTCACCCGCGGCGTGCTCGACGTGGCTCTTGCCGGGCACGGACTCGTTCAGCTCGGTGGCGCCCGCCGGCTCCTCGTAGCGGGTGAACGGGGCTCGCAGCGGGCTCGTGACCGCCGCCTTCGCGAGCATGCGGCTGGCCTTGAACGTCGCGGTGCCGAGCAGCGCCGTGTCGCCGAGGCCGAACCGGCGGGGCAGCCCGGCTCCGAGGAGGCGCCCCAGCACGGTCAGCCCGCCGACGAAGGCCGCGTAGGCCCCCATCGCGCCGACGTAACCGACCAGCGGCCGGTCGGCCTCCCCGGCGTAGTCGCGCTGGACTTGCTTCGCCTTCTCGGTGACGTCCTCGAGCACGCTCATTCGTCCGCCGATCCGGGCTTCATCATCTTGCCCTGCTGTTTTGCCTTGGCCTCGTCCGGCAGGAGGCGGGAGCCGGCCGCCTGGACCTTGTTCTTCACCGCGCCGGGCACGATTTTGTCCTTCCCGGCCATCAAGGCTTCGTAGCCGGCCTCGGCGATCTCGGCCGGGGAATCCTTGTCCCCGGCGGCGATCTTGGTGTCCGTCATGTCGGCTCGCTCGAAGAACTCGGTGTCGACCGGGCCGGGCAGCATCGCGGTGACGGTGACGCCCTTGTCCTTCACCTCGGCGCGCAGGCCTTCGGAGAACGACGTCAGGAACGCCTTCGAGGCGGCGTAGACGGCCTGGTAGGGCGCGGGCGACGTGCCGGCGATCGACGAGGTGAACAGCACCCGGCCGTGGCCGCGGCCGACCATGCCGGGCACGACCCGCTTGGTCAGGTGCACGGCCGAGCGGACGTTCAGGTCGACGACAATCAGCTGGTCCTCCAGCCGGGTGTCCCCGGCGAACTCGCCGTTGATGCCGACGCCGGCGTTGACCGCCAGTGCTTCGACCGGGCGGTCCGCGAGGTGGCGGACGAGCTCTTCGACGCCGTCCGGGGCGGCGAGGTCGGTGCGGACCGCTTCGACCCGCGCGCCGCACGCGCGGACCTCGTCGGCGGCCGCGGCGAGCTCGGCGTCTTCGGCCGCCAGCACGAGGTCGAAGTCGTGCCGGGCGAACTGTTTCGCCAGCTCCAGCCCGATTCCGCTCGACGCGCCGGTGACGACGGCCAGTGGCCTGGTTGCGGTGGTCATCATGCTCCTTCCGGGGTTCGCCCGCTGGCTACCCGCCGCCGCGGGCGGCAATCATGGTTTCCCGGTACGCCGGGCGGGTATTTCGCGGCGGTGGGACGCACCAGACTCCGGCGCAGTGACCTGCGCGGCCCGGGCATCAAGCGCATCCGCCGCGGCCGCGGGTTCTCCTACGCCATGCCCGACGGCTCACCGGTCACCGACGACGAGCTGCTGGCCCGGATCAAGGACCTCGTCATCCCGCCTGCCTGGCGGAACGTGTGGATCTGCCCGTACCCGAACGGGCACGTCCAGGCGGTCGGCACCGACGACGCCGGGCGGCGCCAGTACCTCTACCACGACCAGTGGCGGCGCGACCGCGACGAGGAGAAGCACGACCGCGTGCTGCAGATGGCCCGCCGGCTGCCGCAGTGGCGCGCTTCGGTGGCGGACGACCTCGCCGGGCGTGGCTTGACCCGGAAGCGGGTGCTCGCCGCGGCCCTGCGCATGCTCGACCGGGGGATCTTCCGCACCGGCGGCGAGGAGTACGCGGAGGAGAACGGCACCCACGGCGTCGCGACGCTCCTGCGCGAGCACGCGGCGGTCCGCGGTGACGAGTGCCGGTTCTGCTACGTCGCCAAGGGCGGCCTGGACCGTGAGGTGGCCATCTGCGACGCGGAGCTGGCCTCGGTGCTGAAGTCGCTGCTGCGCAGCCGGCCGGACAGCGACCGGCTGCTGGTCTACCGCGAGGGCGGCAGCTGGCACGAGGTGCACGCCGCGGACATCAACGAACGGTTCAAGGAGCTGGCGGGCCAGGACTGCACGGCGAAGGACATGCGGACGTGGAACGCGACGGTGCTGGCGGCAGCGGCGTTCGCCGCGGCGGACCCCCCGACGTCCGAGACGGCCCGCAAGCGCGCCGAGGCGAAAGTGATGAAAGAGGTCTCGACGGCGCTCGGGAACACCCCCGCGGTCTGCCGGTCGTCCTATGTGGACCCCCGGTTGGTGGAGGCGTACCGCGCGGAGAAGACGATCGCCCCGGCGCTCAAGCGCGCGGCCCGCCTCGAGGGCGACGAGGCGCGGGCGGTGCTGGAGAAGGCGTGCGCGCGGCTGCTGAACGCGTCGTGACGGTGTGGAGTGGGAGGCACGGTGGGATCCATCCGAACGTGTACTGGCCCGCGGCAGCGGTCGTCGGGGAACCTGGAGAGGATGACATCTTCCGCAGTGCGCTGGCGCGCGTCGATCAGCCTCACCGTGGGCGACGACGGGCCGGTGTCGAGCATCCTGGAGTCCGACCACGGGAGTGAGGGGTCGGCGCGGGAGTGGATCGAGCGGAAGCTCCCCCGGACGCGCTTCCCGGCGTGGATCCCGGCAGCCCGGCGGCGGGACGGCGTGGAGTTGTTCGGCCGGGTGGCCCGCGGCCGGGTGGTGCCGGACCAGCTGCTCCCGACCTGGGAGTCGGAAGCAACGCCGGTGTGGCACGCCGACCGAGCCGGGGACCAGGTCCAGTGGCGCCGCTGCGCGGCCGACGATCGCTGAGGTCAGGCCCGCCTCGAATCGCTCGACCTGGCCCCGAGCTGGCCAAGCCGCCCGCCTGGTCCCCCTACGGGATGGATCAGTACTCGCGGAATTGCCAGACCGGCAGGCGAACCCACTCGAGCGACTTGACCGCGATCTGCGCGCCGGCCGCCGGGCTCAGGCCTTGCCCACGTCCGTGCGCAGGAGGCAGAACTCGTTGCCCTCCGGGTCCTGCAGCACCACCCACGACTCCTCCCCGGTCTGGCCCACGTCCGCCGGACGGGCGCCCAACGCCGTCAAGCGTGCCAGCTCCGTCTCCTGGTCCACCCCCGCCGGGCTCACGTCGAGGTGCAGCGGGAGCTTGCCCCGGCGGGGGTCTTCCGTCCGAGCCAGGATCAAGGTCGGCGGCCCTTCGCCGAACCGGGCGCCCGGCGGGCCCAGGGCCAGGCCGTCCGGCTCGTGGCCGATCACCTCGTAGCCGAGGACCGCGCACCAGAACTCCGCCAGGCGGTCGGGATCGTGGCAGTCCAGCACCAGTTCGGTGATCCGGCAGGCCATCCGCTCACTTCCGTTCGGACTCCGCCACCGCCGCGGCTTCGTCGTCGTCCATCGCCTTCGTGTCCCGCGGCGGCAGGAACGGCTCCTCCTGGTCCTCCACGCGGCCCGCCTCGATGGTGCGGCCGCGGGCCAGCTCCGCGTCCAGCTCGGCTCCCAGCAGGATCGCGAGGTTGGAGATCCACAACCATACAAGGAACGCGATCACCCCGGCCAGCGAACCGTAGGTCTTGTTGTAGGAGCCGAAATTCGCGACGTACAGCGCGAAACCGGCCGACGCCGCCACCCACAGCACCACGGCCAGCAGCCCACCCGGCGTCAGCCACTTGAACCCCGGCAGCCGCACGTTCGGGCCCACCCAGTACAGCAACGCGAACGCCAGGCTGACGAGCAGCGCGATCACCGGCCACTTCGCGATCTCCCACACCAGCACGCCCGTCGAACCGAGGCCGATCAGGTCGCCGATCCGGCGGGCCACCGAACCGGTCGCCACCACGCCGAGCGCGCACGCCGCCAGCAGCACCACGATGCCGACCGTCAACGCGACCCGCAGCGGGATCGTCTTCCACACCGGCCGTCCCTCCGGCATGCCGTAGATCGCGTTCGACGCCCGCATGAACGCGCCGATGTAGCCCGACGCCGACCACAGCGCGCCCAGCAGGCCGATGATCGCCAGCGGGCCGGCCAGGCTCCGCGAGCCTGTCAGCTCCTTGATCGCACCGACGATGATGTCCTTGCCCTGGCCGGGCACGAGCTGGTTGACGTTGTCGATCACCGTCTGGATCTTGTCCGGGCCGAGCAGACCGAGGATCGCGGTGAGCACGATGATGCCCGGGAACAACGAAAGCACGCCGTAGTAGGTGAGCGCCGCGGCCCAGTCGGTCAGGTTGTCCCGGTTGAACTGCTTGAAGGTCCGTTTGAGCGCCGCACCCCACGACTGTTTCGACAGCTCTCCCGGTCCTTCGGGTTCTTTACCGTGTCTGGCCACCGTCGCCACCTCCTGCTCCGTCCCGGCGGGCATACCCCGTCCGGGAGTGGGTATGCCTGTTTCGTCACCCCGAACCAGGAGGAAGCCGTGCCCGAGGTCAGCCGCGTGATCGACGTACCGCCCGACGCCGTGTTCGCGGTGCTCGCCGACGGCTGGCTCTACGCCGGCTGGGTGGTCGGCAGCTCCCACATCCGCGACGTTGACGAGGACTGGCCCGCGGTGGGCTCCCGGATCCACCACAGCGTCGGCCCGTGGCCGGTGCACATCCAGGACGTGACGGTGGTCCGGGCGGTCGAGCCGGGCTTGTCCCTGTCGTTGGAGGCGCGCGGCTGGCCACTGGGCGCGGCCGCGGTCGGCCTGACGCTGGTCCCCCACGGCGACGGGCAGACGCTGGTCCGGATGACCGAGCACATCGTCCGCGGACCCGGCAAGGTGCTCCCGGAGGCGGTGCAGGCGCTGATCGCGAAGCCGCGCAACACGGAGTCGCTGGCCCGCCTCGCGGACTTGGCGACGGGCAAGCACGCCCGCGCCCGGCACGGCCACCCGAGCCCCTGAGCCGCGGGCGCCGGCCGGATTGCCCCTGAGCAGCGCGGGTGCCGGCCGGATTGGCCCCCGGCAGGTTCGGCAACCCGACCGCGGTCGGTCGCGGATCGCGGCCGACCGCTGGGCCTCTCGGGCGTTCCCGGCCTCGACCGCGGATCGCGCGCCCGGCCCGCTCAACCGCTTCCCGGCCGAGCCGTAGATCGCCCGGCCACTCAAAGCGCTCCGGGCTTCAACCGTAAATCGCGCGCTCGACCACTCAGCCCGTCAAGCGCCCGTCCTCAACCGCAATCACGCGCTCGGCCACCCATCCCCTCGACGCCCCGCCTCAGCCGTAGATCGCGCGGTGGGCCGCCCGGATCACCGCCGCGTATCCGCCGCCCAGCATTCCCGCGCGGGCCATCGCCGCGCGGGCCGCGTTCGCTCCCGGGCCGCCGTGGACCGCTCCTCCCGGATGGGCGGATGCTCCCGCCAGGTACAGGCGGTCCACCGGTGTGTCCGCGCGGCCCGTGCCCGGCACCGGGCGGAAGAACAGCTGCTGGTGGATCGCCGACGTGCCGCCGTTGACCGCGCCGCCGACCAGGCCCGGATCGTGGTCCTGGAGCTCGACGGGGCCCTGGATGTACCGCGCCTTGATCAGGCCGGTGAACCCCGGCGCGTTGGCCTCGACCGTCTCCTCCATCCGCCGCGCCCGCCGTTCGAGCGCGGCCCGGTTCTCGCACGTGCCGCGCGGCACGTGCGTGTACGCCCACGCCGACTCCGTTCCCGGCGGCGACCGGTCGGGGTCGGTCGTGGTCATCTGGCCCAGCAGCAGGAACGGGCGGCGCGGCATCCGGCCACGGCCGAGTTCGCCGCCGAACGCCGACAACCCGTCCAGGTCCGTGCCGAGGTGGATGGTGCCGGCCCCGCGCGCCGCTTCGGCCGTCCACGGGATCGGGCCGGACAGCGCCCAGTCCACCTTCACCGTCGCGCTGTCCCACTGGAACCGCTCCAGGTCTTCGACGAACCGGGAGGGCAGCCACTCCGGCGCGAGCAGCTCGCGGTACAGCAGCGGCGCGGGAACGTCGGCGAGCACGGCCTTGCGGGCCCGCACCGGGGCACCGGCGGCGTCCCGGACACCCAGCGCCCGCCCGCCGGCGACGAGCACTTCGCGCACCGGACGTCCACAGTGGACTGTGCCGCCGCGCGACTCCAGCCGGCGCACCAGCGCCGCGGTCAGCTCGCCCGCACCGCCCGCCGGCACCGGGAACCCTTCGCCCTGGCCGATCATCGCCATCAGCCAGCCGAACACCGCGCTGCCCGCGTTGTCCACCGAAACGTCGCTGTGCGCGGCGTTCCCCGCCAGCAGCAGCTTCGCGCCTTCCCCGGTGAACAGCTCGTCGCCGAACCGGCGCACCGGCAGCGTCAGCATGCGCGCCAGCCGCAGCGCGTCGCCCGTTCCGGTGCGGCGCAGCAGCTTCAGTGCCGGGCGCACCGGCGGGAACGACGCGAACAACGTCTCCACCAGCGGCTCGCGGATTTCGGCCCACTCTTCGAACAGCCGGCGCCACGCATCGCCGTCGCCGTCGCCGAACTCCTCGACCGACGCCGCCGTGCGGTCGATGTCCCGGGAAAGCACCACGCACCGGTCGTCGGGCAGCACGTGCGCCAGCACGTCGGGCGCGTGCCGCCAGCTCAGGCCGTGCTCCTCGAGCCGCAGGCCCCGGATCGCCGGGGACACCGCGCTCATCGGGTAGAAGGCGCTGAAGAGGTCGTTGCGGAAGCCCGGCTCGGTGACTTCGGCGGTCCGGACGGCGCCGCCGGCGTGCTCGGTCGCCTCCAGGACCAGCACCGACCAGCCCGCGTCGGCCAGGAGGTTCGCCGCCACCAGGCCGTTGTGCCCCGCGCCGATCACCACCGCGTCGACGGCTTCCGTACTCACTCCGGCCTCCTGGCTGGTCAGGCTTGCGACTGGTGGCTCGGCCCGACCCGGGTGAGCGAGCGGAGCCGGGCCAGGACCCCGTCGCGGCGCGGCGGGGCCAGGGGCGGGCTCGCCGCCCCCGCGCCCGACCGGAGCCCGGCGACCAGGTCGGCGAGCGCGGCCGCGGCGTCATACCGAGGTTGCCAGCCCAGGGCGGTCTCCGCCAGCGTGGTGTCCCCGAGCGCGGCCCGGTCGGCCAGTTCGAGCCAGCCGGGGTGCACCGGCAGCACCCCGCCCAGCCACGCCGCCCGGGTCGCGAGCTGCACCACCGGCTTCGGCACCGGGACGCGGGTGCCGCCGAGAACCCCGGCCAGCGCGTCGGCGTCGAGCACCTCCGGCGCGGCCAGGTTGACCGCGCCGGTGAAGCCGGTGTCCAGGATCAGCCGGATCGCCTCGGCGACGTCGGTGGTGTGCACCACCTGCGCCCGCAGGTCCGTCCACAGCGGAACCGGCAGCCGCCGCCCGCCGACGAGGTGGGCGGGCACCGCCGGGCCGAGCAGCCAGCGCGCGAACTCCCCCGCCGCGCTCCGGTGCAGGATCGCGCACGGCCGGATCCGCGCCACCCGGACCTGCGGGTACGTCTCTTGGAACCGGTCGAGCAGGGCTTCCAGCGCGGCCTTGCCACGGCTGTAGGCGCTGCCCGCGATGCCCTCGCACGGCCAGTCCTCGGTCACCTTCTCCCAGCGGGGCGCCGGCCCGTAGGCGGCCACGGACGAAGCGACGACCAGGTGCGGCACCCCGGCGCCCGCCGCCGCGGCGAGCACGTGCCGGGTACCTTGGTCGTTGGTGCGCGACATCGGCGGGTCGCCGCGCACCGGCGAGATCGCCCACGCCAGGTGGACGACGGCGTCCGCGCCCGCGAACACCTCCACCAGCTCCTCCTCCGCGCCGGGGCGGCCGACGTCGACGGCCCGCCAAGCCGCCCGGCGGTACGGCTCGGCCGCGGTGTCCGGCAGCCGTCGCGCGAGCCCGACCACGTCGTGGCCGGGCTCGAGCGCGTCCAGCAGGGCCGTTCCGACGTTCCCGGTCGCCCCGGTGATCACGATGCGCACCCGAAAGGCTTACCCGGTGTCGCCACGGTGAAACTCGGTGACAACCGGGGCTTCGCCCCGGGGCGGGGGCTTCGCCACCCGGACCCCCGAAAACTCAGACCAGATCCCGCGGGATCCGCCGGTGCCAGTTCCGCGAGACGATCCGGCGGGCCCCGTCGTAGCCGTCGAGCTGCGCGTCGATGACGAACTCGGTGTCGGTGCACGAGACGCGCGTGCGGGTCTCGCTGCGCGCCACCCAGTCGCCGCGCGCGAAGGTGACGTCCCACGCGGTTTCCGCCACCGGGGAGCAGAAGTCGTCGGCGACCCAGCTGTACCGCTCACGGACGTCCCGGGTGACCTCCAGATCGAGGTCGTCGTACCGGACCGTCCCCGCGTCCTTCACGATGTCCAGCGCCGACCGGTAGTCGACGAGGTCCCGCGAGACCGTCCAGCGCTGCTCCCCCGGCGTCACGGCCGTCACGGACATCGGCGGCGCGCCCTCGGGTTCCCCGAACGGCCGGGCCGGCAGTTCGTCCGGCTCGGCGACCGGGCGGACCGGCAGCTCCAGCGCGCTGTGTCCGGTGTGGACGGACAGCAGCACCGGCGTCGGCGGCGGCCAGGCCAGCGGCCAGTACGACGTGGACAGCGAGAGCCGGATCCGGTGCCCCGCCGGAAAAGCCTGCGCCACGGCGTTCAGCTCGATCTCGACCGGGCACCGCTCGCCCGGTGCCATCGGGGCCGGCTCGTCGTGGCCGTCACGGTGGGTCAGGTTGAGCAGCCCGTAGGTGACGCGGGTGGCCCGCCCGTCCGGTGCGACGTCGGACAGCCGCGCCGCCACCATGGCGACCGGCTGGTCGGCCGAGACCTCCAGCCGCACCTTCGGGGACCCGAGGATCTCGCAGCGCTCGGTGAGCACGTCGGTGTCGAAGACGAGCGACCCGCCGTCCTCCTCGCGCTGGTCGTAGGGCAGGTCCGGCGGAGCGCTGTAGGACGCCCACTTCCCGGAGAACTGCCCGACCGACAGCGGCGACGACACGGTCAGCGCCTCATCGGGCACCGTCTCCCCCGGCCGCGCGAGGCGGTGCGGGGCCAGCGGCAGCTCCTGCGGCTTGACGTGCGGCGACGGCCAGGTGGCCTCCCCGACCCAGCGGCCGGGGCGGTCTTCGTAAGACGTCGACGGCGGCACGCTCTCCTGCATCCAGGTCCGCAGCACCGGCCCGTCCATCGCGCCGTTCTCGTCCCCGCGCAGCCAGTGGTCCCACCACCCGACGACCTCCTGGAGGTAGCCGATCGCCGGGCCCGGCTCGCCGAGGTGCGGGTACTTGTGCGACCACGGGCCGATCAGGCCGCGCCGCGGCACGTCGAGGTGGGCCAAGAGCCGGATCACGGCGTTGGAGTACCCGTCGGCCCAACCGCTCGAGGCCAGCACCGGCACCTGGACGTCGCTGTAGTTCTCCGACACCGACGCGTGCCGCCAGTAGTCGTCACGGCGCTGGTGGCCGAGCCAGTTTTCGATCCACAGGCTGCAGTTGTCCAGCCGCTCCAGCCACATCTCCCGCCAGCGGTCGCCCACGACCGCCGGGTCGGGCGGCAGCGTGGCGTAGGCGAACATCGTGCCGGACTCGGCGACGTTGTCCGACAGCAGGCAGCCGCCCATGTAGTGCATGTCGTCGGCGAAGCGGTCGTCGGTGAACGACGAGATCACGATCGCGCGCAGGCTCGGCGGTTTCCGGGCCGCGACCTGCAACGCGGCGAACGCGCCCCAGGAGATCCCCATCATCCCGGTGTCGCCGGTGCACCACGGCTGCCCGGCGATCCACTCGAGGACCTCTTCGGCGTCGAGCTGCTCGCGTTCGAGGTACTCGTCGGCCAGGACGCCTTCGGACTCGCCGGTGCCGCGGATGTCCACGCGCACGCAGGCGTACCCGTGCCCGGCGAGGTAGGGGTGGTGGATGGAGTCGCGGGGCGCGGTGAGGTCCCGCTTGCGGTAGGGGATGTATTCGAGGATCGCCGGCACCGGCTCGGTGTCCGACGAGACCGGCCGCCAGATGCGGGCGGACAGGACGGTCCCGTCGGACATCGGGATCCGGACGTGGTCTTCCTCGGTGATTTCGTACGGCAGCGAGGTGACGGCTCGCAAGAGCAACTTCCTCCCGGGGTTACTTGGCGGGCTGCAGCAGGATCTTCTGGGCGCCGTCGAGCTTCTTCTGGAAGATCTCGTACGCGCGGGGCGCCTCTTCCAGGGGCAGCTTGTGCGTGGCGAAGCCTTCGACGCCGAGCGGGTCGCCGTCGCCGGTGAGCACCGGCATGATGTCCTCCAGCCAGTGCCGGACGTTGGCCTGGCCCATTCGCAGCTGGATCTGCTTGTCGAACAGTTCCATCATCGGCATCGGGTCGACCATCCCGCCGTAGACGCCGGACAGCGAGATCGTGCCGCCGCGGCGGACGCTGTCGATGGCGGCGTAGAGCACGCTCAGCCGGTCGATCCCGGCCTTCTCGGTGATCTTCTCGCCGAGCGGCTGCGGCAGCAGCCCGACCAGGGTGTGCGCCAGCTTGCCGACCGGGGCGCCGTGCGCCTCCATGCCGACCGCGTCGATCACCGAGTCCGCGCCGCGCCCGTTCGTCAGCTGCCGGATGGAGTCGCCGATCTCCTTGTGGTCACGCGTGTCGAGCGCGGTGGCGCCGTGTTCGCGGGCCCGGGCGAGGCGCTCGGGCACCAGGTCGACCCCGATCACCTGGCCGGCGCCGCGGTGCCGCGCGATCCGGCAGCACATCTGCCCGATCGGGCCGAGGCCGAAGACCACGACCGTGCCGTCCTTCGGGACGTTCGCGTACTCGACGGCCTGCCAGGCGGTCGGGACGACGTCGGAGAGGTAGACGAACCGCTCGTCCGGCGGGCCGTCCGGCACCTTGATCGGCCCGTAGTGGGCCTGCGGCACCCGCAGGTACTCGGCCTGGCCGCCGGGGACCTGGCCGTAGAGCTTGGTGTAGCCGAGCAGCGACGCGCCCTTGCCGTGCTCTCTGACCTGCGTCGTTTCGCACTGCGACTGCAGGCCGCGCTCGCACATCCAGCAGTGGCCGCAGGAGATGTTGAACGGGACCACCACGCGGTCGCCCGGCTTGAGGTTCGTCACCTCCGGCCCGACCTCCTCGACCACGCCCATCGGCTCGTGGCCGAGGATGTCGCCCTCGGTCATGAACGCGCCCAGCACCTCGTACAGGTGCAGGTCGGAGCCGCAGATCCCGGTCGAGGTGATCCGCACGACCGCGTCCGTCGCCTCCTCGATCTTCGGATCCGGCACCTCTTCGACGCGGACGTCGCGTTTGCCGTGCCAGGTCACTGCCTTCATGGCTCTCCCTTTCCGCGGACGGGGGTGTCAAGCCCCGGCTTCCCGCGGGTGGCAGCCGACAAACTCAAGTGAGCAGGTCGGCCACCAGGTAGACGGCCGCGGCCACCGCTGCGGCGGCCGGGAACGTCAGCACCCAGCCCATGATGATGTCGCGGGCGATGCCCCAGCGGACCGCCGAAAGCCGCTTGGTCGCCCCCACTCCCATGATCGCCGCCGTGATGACGTGCGTGGTCGAAATCGGCGCCTTCACCGCGAACGCCGTCACGTACAGCACCGACGACGCCACCGACTCCGCGACGAAGCCGTGCGGCGGGTCGAGCGGGAACACCCGCCTGCCGAGCGTCCGCATGATCCGCAGGCCACCCGAATAGGTGCCCAGCGACAAGGCCGCGGCGCACGCCAGGGTTACCCACAGCGGGACGGCGAACGTCGGCTGCTGCCCGGCCGCCACCAGCGCCAGCACGATCACGCCCATGCCCTTCTGGGCGTCCTGCAGGCCGTGGCCGAGCGCGAGCGCCGAGGCGGAGACGATCTGGAACCGGCGGAACACCCGGCCGCTGCGGTGCGGGTTCGCCCGCCGCAGCAGCCACAGCGCGGCGACCATCGCGAGGTAGCCCAGCACCAGCCCGATCAGCGGCGACGCCACCATCGGGATCAGCACCTTCTCGGCGATCCCGGCCCAGTGCACGGTGCTCGCGGCGGCCAGTGCCGCGCCGACCATGCCGCCGATCAGCGAGTGCGAGGACGACGACGGGAGCCCGAAGTACCAGGTGATCAGGTTCCAGGTGATGGCCCCGGCCAGCGCGGCGAAGACCACGGTGAGCGCGTCCGGCCCCACCGGGACGTCGATGATCCCCTTGGCCACCGTCGCCGCGATGCCGGTCGAGAGCAGCGCGCCCGCCAGGTTCATCACCGCCGCCAGCACGAGGGCGGCCCGCAGGGTCAGCGCCCGGGTCGACACCGCGCTGGCGATGGCGTTGGCCGCGTCGTGGAACCCGTTGGTGTAGTCGAAGACGAGCGTCAGCACGATCACGGTGACCAGGGCGGCGGTCCCCGTCACTCAGGACTCCTTGACCGCGATGGTCTGCACCACGTCGGCCAGGTGCTCGAACGCGTCGGCGGCCAGCTCGAACTGCTCGACGACCTCCTTGGTCTTCAGCACCTCGAGGGCGTCCCCACCCGGCTCGAACAGGTGGGCCAGGATCCGCCGGTAGACGCGGTCGGCCTCGTTCTCGAGCTCGTTGATCTCGATCCAGAACGGCTCGAGGTCCCCCACCTTGGCCAGGCCGGGCATCGACGAAGCCGTCAGCTCGGCGGCCCGGCAGAGCACCCGGACCAGGACGTCGGTCCCCGGCGGGAACGAGCCGATGCGGTAGAGCACGGCCAGGTCCGCCGCGGTGTCCGTGAAGTCCAGCACGTCGTCGATCTTGGCGGCGAGCGCTTGGATGTCCTCGCGGTCGAACGGCGTCACGAACGAGCTGTTGAGCTCCACCATGATCGTGTGCGTGAGCTCGTCGCCCTGGTGCTCGACCTCGTGCAGGCGCTTCGCGATCGGTTCCCGCTCGGCCGGGTCGGCGGCCACGAGTTCCCTGAGCAGGGCGGTCGCGGTGACGAGGTTCTTCGCCGCCTCGGCGAGTAGGTCGAAGAACCGGGTGCCCCGTGGGGTGAAGCGCATGGATGTCCCTTCGTCGCGCACGCCCGTCCGGGGCCGGGTACCCCGTCCGGCCGAACGTTTAACGGCCGATCTCCGGGAAATCAGGAGTCATGACCGATCCCGGATCCCGGCGCCTGAGAGTACTGCTCTGGCATGTGCACGGCTCGTGGACCGACGCTTTCGTCCGCGGCCGCCACGACTACCTCCTGCCGGTGTCTCCCGACGGTGCGCCCTGGGGCCTCGGCAAGGCGGGGCGGAACTGGCCGTCGGTGACCGAAGTGCCGCTCGACCGGCTGGCCGAGGCCGAGCCCGACGTCGTCGTCCTGCAACGCCCGGAGGAACTCGACTTCGCCGCCCGCCTGGGCGTTCCGGCCGTCTACGTGGAACACAACGCGCCCCGGCCGTACGCCGCGGCCAGCGAACACCCGCTCGCCGGCCGCTCCGACATCACCGTGGCGCACGTCACCCACTTCAACGCCGCCATGTGGGACTGCGGCCGCGCGCCGGTGACCGTGGTGCCGCACGGCATCCCCGATCCGGGACCGCGCTACACCGGCGAGCTCGCGGCCGGTGTCTCGATGATCAACGAGCCGGTGCGGCGGGAGCGGGTCACCGGCGCCGACCTGCTCGGCACGCTCGCCGAGGGCGCCCCCGTCGACGTCTTCGGCATGGGGACCGAGGAGCTCGGCGCGCCGCTGCGCGGGCTGGGCGACGTCCCGGCGCCGAAGCTGCACGACGAGATCGCCCGCCGCCGCGTCTACCTGCACACCGCCCGGTGGACGTCGCTCGGACTGTCCCTTTTGGAAGCCATGCACCTGGCGATGCCGGTCGTCGTCTTCGCCGCCACCGAGGCGGTCGAGGCGGTGCCGGACGACGCGGGGGTGCTCTCCACCGACGTCTCCGTGCTGGCCCGGGGTTTCCGCGAGCTGCTGCACGAGCCCGACTTCGCCGCCCTGGCCGGCAAGAACGCCCGCGAACACGCCCTGAAGCACTACGGGCTGGACGCCTTCCTGACCGCTTGGGACCACCTCCTCGCCGAGACGGCCCGTTGAACCGTGAAGGGAACGCCTCACCGATGAAGATCGCCATGGTGTCCGAGCACGCCAATCCCCTCGCCGCGCTGGGCGAAGCCGACGCCGGTGGCCAGAACGTGCACGTCGCCGAGCTGTCGGCCGCGCTGGTGCGCGCCGGGCACGACGTCACCGTCTACACGCGCCGCGAGAGCCGCGACGAGCCGCCCGAGGTCCGGACGCCGCACGGGTACCGCGTCGTGCACGTGCCGGCCGGGCCGGCCCGCAAGGAGCCGAAGGACCACCTCCTGCCCTACATGGGCGAGTTCGGCAGCTTCCTGCGGGACCGGTGGGCGCTCGAACGCCCGGACGTGGCGCACGCGCACTTCTGGATGTCCGGCCTCGCGACCTCGCTGGCGGCGAGCGCGACCGGGACGCCGGTGGCCCAGACCTTTCACGCCCTGGGCGTGGTCAAGAAGCGCTACCAGGGCGACCAGGACACCAGCCCCGCCGACCGCGTCCGGCTGGAGCGGATCATCGGCCGCCAGGCCGGGCGCGTGATCGCGACCTGCTCCGACGAGGTCTTCGAGCTGTCCCGCCTCGGCGTCCCGCGGTCGCGGATCTCGATCGTGCCCTGCGGCGTCGACCTCGGCCGGTTCTCCCCCGACGGGCCGATCGCCCCCCGTCGGCTGCCGCACCGGCTGGTCGCCGTGGGCCGGCTGGTCCCGCGCAAGGGGTTCGACATCGCCATCGCCGCGCTGGCGCAGCTGCCGGATACCGAACTTGTCATCGCCGGCGGCCCCGAGCGGGGCAGGCTGTCGCAGGACCCCGAGGCCGGGCGGCTGCGGCAGCTGGCCGACCGGCTCGGCGTCGGCGACCGCGTCCGCTGGCCCGGCCAGGTGTCCCGGGAAGGCATGCCGGCGCTGCTGCGCTCGGCCGACGCCGTCGTGTGCACGCCGTGGTACGAGCCGTTCGGGATCGTGCCCCTGGAGGCGATGGCCTGCGGCGTCCCGGTGGTCGCGGCCGCGGTGGGCGGCCTGACCGACACCGTCGTCGACGGCGTCACGGGGTTGCTGGTCCGCCCGCACCAGCCGAAGGAACTCGCGTCCCGGGCGCGGCGCCTGATCGACGACCCAGCGCTCTGCCACGCCTACGGCACCGCGGGCCGCGACCGCGCGATGGCCCGCTACTCGTGGGACCGCGTCGCCGCCGACACGCTGCGGGCCTACCACAAGCTGGTCCCCCAGCAGGCCGCCACGGCCGAGGCCCGCTGACGGCAACGCCCTGAACGACTCTTTCCTGACGCCGGATGCCAGGAAAGAGTCGTTCATGACATGCGCTCAGCCCACGTAGCGGCGCGCCTTCGACTCACGCTGCGGGGCTTCCAGCAGGCGCAAGCCGTGTTCGACGTGCTGCGGGACCACCCGGCGATCCCGCAGCACCGACGGCAGGCCGCGGGCCACGTCCAGGAGCGCCGCCGCCGTGGCGCCGTCGAGCGGGGCCGAGCGCAGCACGTCACGGCCGCGGCGGAAGACCGCCGGCCAGGGACGGCGCAGCAGGAGCGTCCACAACGTGTTGCGGATGCCGAGGCGACGGCGGTGGCGCGGGTCGCGCAGCTTCGACGGCGCGTGGTGGATCACGACGTCCTCGGCCCAGCACATCCACCAGCCGCGCGCGGCCAGGTCCAGGGCGAACAGCTCCTCCTCACCGCCGAGCCACATCCGCGTCGAAAAGCCGCCGACCTCGCGGAACGCGCTGACGCGCACCGCCGTCAGGCCCGCCATGATGCCGAGCAGCGCCGGCCCCGGCAGCCAGTCCGGGCCGGGCACCGGCGACTCGCGCAGCTCCGGCGTGATCGGGTCCTCGGCCAGGCCGGGCTCGACCAGGCAGCGCCCGGTCACCGACCCGAGACCCGGATACGCCTCCAACAGGTCGGCGGCCCGGGTCAGCGCGCCGGGCTGCCACGTCGTGTCGTCGTCGCAGAAAGCCACGTACGGTGTCGTCACCTCTTCGACGGCGATGTTGCGTGCCACCGCGCCGAGGTTCTCCGCCAGCCGGAACAGGCGGACGCCGGGGAATTCCCGGGCGACCATGCCGGCCGTGCCGTCCGCGGATCCGTTGTCCGCGACGAAGACCGGCGCCGCGTCCGGCAGGGACGTCATGTGCGCCAGCGTCTCGCGCAACTGCTCGCGGCGGTTGCAGGTGATGATCACGACCGAGATTCGCGCCATTCGGCGGTCCTTTCCAGAGTCCGGGCCTGGTGTTCGACGTGGGCGGGCAGGACGCGCCGCGAACTCAGCGCCCGCGGCAGCCGCGGTACCGCGCCGAGGACGGCCCCGGGGGCCCGTACCAGCGTCCGCGCCACCTCGCGGCGGCAGACGCGGGGCGGGCGGCGCAGCACGGCGATGAGCAGCCGGTTCCGCAGTTCGGCCCGGCGGCGCCACGACGAGGGCGGACGCGACCGGGACGGGTGGTGGTGCGCGCGCAGGCGCCCGACGTAGCAGACTTCCCAGCCGTGCGCGGCCAGGTCGTAGGCCAGCAGTTGTTCCTCGGCCCCGAAGTGCAGCAGCGGGCTGAAGCCGCCGACCTGCAGGTACGCCGTGCGGCGCACGATCGCGGAGCAGGCCAGGAAGCCGAGCACCAGCGGCCCGGGCGCGCCGGCCGGGTGCCCCAGCGGGCTGCGCTCCATTTCGGGCGTCACCGGGTCGTCCCGGCATTCCGGGCCGACGAGGGTGCGCGCGGCGAGCAGGCCGGTCTTCGGGTGTTCGTCGAAGATCCGCTCCGCCTCGGCCAGCGCGTCCGGCGCCCACCACGAGTCGTCGTCGCTGAAGGCGATGTACGGCGTGTCGGCCGCGATGACACCGAGGGTGCGCGCGGCGGCGCCGAGGTTCTGCGGCAGGCGGATCACGCGCACGTTGGCGTGCCGTCCGGCGACCTCGGCCGTGCCGTCCTCGGAAGCGTTGTCCAGCACGATGACCGGCGGCCGGGGGTCCAAGGAGGACAGCCGGCCGAGGGTGCGTGCCAGCTCGGTGGCGCGGTTGCGGGTGGCGATGACGACGGTCGTGCGCGCGCTCACCGCGGCCCCACCAGTTCGTCCACCAGCGCGGCCAGGGACGCCGGGTGCGCGGGCGGCCGCACCGACGCCGGGAGGCACCACTTCAGGCGGGCGTCGAGCAGCGCTGGGTCGGCGACGTCTTCGGCGGCCACCACCGGCCAGTCCAGCGCCCGCCCCTGCGCGGTCACCTTCCCGCCGCCGGCCACCGGGTCGACGGCGAGCACCGGGACCCCGGCCTTGAGCCCGAAGACCAGCCCGTGCAACCGGGTCGTCACCACGGCGTCCATTTTGGACACCAGGGCGGCGAACTGGTCCGGGGTCGCGCACCGCTCCCAGTCCGCGTGCGCGAGCCGGGTGTCCAGCGGCACGCGGGCGCAGTCCAGGCCGGCGAGCCAGCCGGTCAGCGCCGCGTGGACGTCGGCGTGCCGCCCGGCGCTGCCGTATTCCGGCTGGTGCGGCGCCAGGATCACCCCGAGCACCGGCGTGGGCGAGACCTCGGCCCCCAGGGACAGGTCGAGTTCGGCGGTGACGCCGTCGTCGCGCGGGAGAACCCGGTGGAACCCGGTCACCGCCGGGTCTTCGGCGTCGGGCACCGACACCCCGACCGCGATCCGGCGGCAGGCGGCGTACCGCTCGTGCAGCGAACGCACCTGCGGCCCGTGCACCGGGCCGCAGGCGAACACCACGTGCGTGTAGTCCTCGGGTGGCGCGTCGGGCAGGTGCAGGGCGCCGGGGCGGAAGCCCGGGCTCCACGCGACCCGGTGGTCGATCCCCGCCTCCGCCAGCGCGGCCCCGGCCGCACGCAGGCTGAGGACGTCACCCGCCGTGGCTTCCCCGTGCAGAAAACTGGCCCAACCGGTGAGCAGAACTCGCATGGTACGGGCGATTACCCGCTCTCCACCCCCTTACACAGTTTTGCGGCCACCGGGGCCGGGTAGCCGCGACGACATGGAGAATCCGGCAGTGACCAGGCGGTTCGGGCGTGCGGTGGTGACCGGGGGTGCCGGCTTCGTCGGCGCGCACCTGTGCGAACTCCTGCTCGAAGAAGACATCGAAGTCGTCGCCGTCGACAACCTCGTGACGTCCTCGGCGGACAGCCTGGACCACCTGCGCCGCCACGCGGGGTTCCGGTTCGTGCGCCACGACGTCACGCAGCCCATGCCGCCGGGCTGCGAAGCCGACGTCGTCTTCCACCTGGCCTCGGCCGCGTCGCCCCGTGACTACCTGGCTCTGCCGCTGGAAACCCTGCGCGCGGGCTCGCACGGCACCGAGCAGGCGCTCGAGCTGGCCCGGCGCGAGGGGGCCCGGTTCGTGCTCGCCTCGACGAGCGAGGTCTACGGCGATCCCTTGGAACACCCTCAGCGCGAAGGGTATTGGGGCAACGTCAACCCCATCGGGCCGCGCAGCGTCTACGACGAAGCCAAGCGCTACGCCGAAGCGCTGACGTCGGCCTACCGCCGCGAATTCGGTACCGACACGGCGATCGCGCGGATCTTCAACACCTACGGGCCCGGCATGCGCGCCCACGACGGCCGGATGATCCCGGCGTTCCTCGACCAGGCGCTCAAGAACGTGCCGATCACCGTCACCGGCACCGGCGAACAGACGCGGTCCATCTGCTACGTCGAGGACACCGTCCGTGGCCTGCTCGCGCTCGCGCGGTCCGGCCACGCCGGGCCGGTGAACATCGGCAACCCGCACGAGCTGACCGTCCGCCAGGTGGCGGAACGGATCAAGGACATCACCGGGTCCGGTTCGCCCATCGAGTACGTCGACGCCGTCGTCGACGACCCGCAGCGGCGCTGTCCCGACATCTCCCTCGCGCGTGACGTCCTCGGCTGGGAACCGAAGATCGACGCCGACGACGGGCTCCGTCGCACTGCGGCGTGGTTCCGCCGGGCGCCGTTGCGCTGAGTAGCGACGCCCAGGGCTTTTCGCGCCATCGTTTATCAACGACTTCGCCGGGTAGCGCTATAGGCGAGAGCGGGCCTCACGAGTCCGCACCGGAACGCCAGAGGCAGGTCGATGCGCATACTCGGGATCAATGCCGTCTTCCACGACCCGGCCGCCGCGCTGGTGGTGGACGGGGAGATCGTCGCCGCGGCGGAGGAAGAGCGGTTCAGCCGCCGCAAGCACGGCAAGCAGGCGGTGCCGTTCTCCACCTGGGAACAGCCCGCCCAGGCCGCCGCCTGGTGCCTGGCCCAGGCGGGACTGTCCGCGAAGGACCTCGACGCCGTCGGGTACTCCTACGACCCGGCACTCGTCGAGCCGGGCCTGGCCGGGCACGACCCGAGCGGCGAGGAACTGCGGACGGAGTTCGCCAAGCGGGCACCGTTGTTCCTGAAGTCCGCTTTGCCCGGGCTCGACCCGGGGATCGTCAAGTTCGTCCGGCACCACGTCGCGCACGCCGCGTCGGCCGCGCTGGCCGCGCCGTTCGGCGACTGCGCCGTGCTCGTCGCCGACGGACGTGGCGAGAGCACGTCCTATCTGGCCGGTGAGTACCGCGACGGGCGGTTCAAGGAACTGGCCGCCCAGAAGCTGCCGGACTCGCTCGGCCTGCTCTACGAGGATCTCACCGAGCACCTGGGCTTCGCGCGGTCCAGCGACGAGTACAAGGTCATGGCGCTCGCCTCCTACGGCAAGCCGGAGTTCCTCGACGAACTCTGCGAACACGTCCACGTCACCGGCGACGGCGGTTTCCACGCCTCCGGCGTCGATCTGGCGTCGCTGGCCCCGCGCCGCGACGCCGGCGAGGAGCTGACCGGCCGGCACGCCGATCTCGCCGCGAGTGTCCAGAAAGTCCTCGAAGACATCCTGCTGGAGCTGGCGGACTGGCTGCACGAGGCCACCGGCCAGCGCGACCTGGCGATGGCGGGCGGGATCGCGCTCAACTGCGTCGCCAACAGCCGGCTGCACGCCGAGGGCCCGTTCGAGCGGATCTGGGTGCAGCCCGCCGCCGGGGACGCGGGCACCGCGCTCGGCGCCGCACTGCAGCTGGCGGCCGAAGCCGGGGAACGCGGTGCTCCCATGGGGGACGCCGGTCTCGGCCGCGGGTGGACCGACGAAGAACTCGAAGAGATCCTGATCAAGGCCAAGCTGCCTTACGAACGACCGGACGACCTCGCCGAGACGGTCGCCGAAGCACTGGCGAACGACGAGGTGATCGCCTGGTTCCAGGGCCGCGCCGAGTTCGGCCCGCGGGCGCTGGGGCACCGGTCGCTGCTGGCGCACCCGGGCCGCAAGGCGAACCTCGAGCGGCTCAACGACGTCAAGGGCCGTGAGCAGTTCCGCCCGGTGGCGCCGATGGTCCGGGCCGAGCGGGCGGCCGAGATCTTCACCCGCGGCCCGCTCCCCAGCCCGTACATGCTGTTCGTGCACGACGTCGCCGAAGAGTGGCGCGACCGCATCCCGGCGGTCACGCACGTCGACGGCACCGCCCGCGTGCAGACCGTCGAAGAACGCGAAAACCCGGTACTGGCCCGGATGCTGGCCGCTTTCGAGCGCCGGACCGGCCTGCCGGTCGTGATCAACACCAGCCTCAACACCGCCGGCCGCCCGATGGTCGACTCGCCCCGGGACGCGCTGGAGTGCTTCGGCTCGGCCCCCATCGACCTGCTCGCGCTGGGGCCGTTCGTGCTCCGGCGTCCCCGTCCCACCCGAACCGGCGCGGCGTCGCCGGAGGAGAAGGAGGTGCCGTGATGGAAGACCATCTCGCCGCGCTGGCCGAGGCCGCCGGCCGGGCCCGCGAATCCGCCCCCAAGATAACCGCGTGGGGCCGGCACCTCGCCGGGGTCTTCGAGGCCGGCGGCAAGCTGCTCGCCTGCGGCAACGGGGGCAGCGCGGCCGAAGCCCAGCACCTGACCGGCGAGCTCGTCGGCCGGTTCCGCCACGAACGCCGCCCCCTTTCGGCCATCGCGCTGCACGCGGACACGTCCGCGACCACGGCGATCGTCAACGACTACGGCGACCACGAGGTCTTCGCCCGCCAGGTGCACGCGCACGGGCGGCCGGGCGACGTGCTGGTGTGTCTGTCCACCAGCGGCGGCAGTCAGAACGTCGTCGCCGCCGCCAAGGCCGCGCACGAGCTCGGCGTGACGACGTGGGCGCTGACCGGGCCGGCCCCCAACCCCCTCGCCGCCCTGTGCGACGACGCCGTGACGGTCGAAGCGCCGAGCGTCGCGACCGTGCAGGAAATGCACTTGGCGCTCGTGCACGGCCTGTGCGCGGCCCTCGACAACGCGCTCGGGGTGACCGCGTGAGGCCGCTGGTCGTCCTCGGCGACACGCTGCTGGACGTCGACGCCGAAGGCACCGCCGAACGGCTGTGCCCGGAGGCGCCGGTGCCGGTGGTCGACCTGACGGCCCGGCGCCGCCGCCCCGGTGGGGCGGGGCTGGCCGCGTTGCTGGCCGCGCGGTCGGCGGCCGAGGTCGTCCTGGTCACGCCGCTCGGCGGCGACGAAGGCGGCCACGCGCTCACCGGGCTGCTGGAACCGGACGTCACCGTGCTGCCGCTGCCGCTGCGCGGCACGACGGTGTGCAAGACCCGGATCCGCGCGGGCGGGCAGTCGTTGCTGCGCCTGGATTCCGGCGACGGCACGGCGACCGCCGACCCGCTGCCCGCCCGGGCGCACGACGTCCTGGCCGACGCCGGTGCGATCCTCGTGGCCGACTACGGCCGCGGCCTGACGCGCAACCCGGACGTCCGGCGGCTCCTGCGGGAGCTGGCCGAACGGATCCCGGTGGTGTGGGACCCGCACCCCCGCGGCGCACAGCCGGTACCCGGGACCCGGCTGGTCACGCCGAACCTCGCCGAAGCGCGCGCGGTGCTCGCCGGGCACGAGGAACCGGCCGAGCTCGCCAAGCTGCTGCGCGGCCACTGGCACGCCGACGCGGTCGCGGTCACCGTCGGCGCCCGCGGCGCGGTGCTCGCCGACGGCCTCGGCGAAACGACGGTCCCGATCCCCGCGGCGGCCCGGACTCCCGGCCACACCGCGCCGGACACCTGCGGTGCGGGCGACCGGTTCGCGGCCGCGGCCACCGCCGCCCTGCTCGGCGGCGCCGACACGACCGAAGCCGTGGTGACCGCCGTCGAGGCGGCCGCCCGGTTCGTCGCCGCCGGCGGCGCGACCGCGCTGTCCACCGACGACGGCCCGGTGCCCGACCCGCAGCCGGCGACCGACGCCTTCGGCCTCGCCGAGCGGATCCGCGGAACCGGCGGCCGCCTGATCGCCACCGGCGGCTGCTTCGACCTGCTGCACCCCGGGCACGTGAGCCTGCTGCGGCAGGCCCGCGCCCTCGGCGACGCGCTCGTCGTCTGCCTCAATTCCGACGCGTCGGTGCGGGGCCTGAAGGGACCCGGCCGCCCGCTGGTCCGCGACCGCGACCGCTCCCGGCTCCTCTCCGCTTTGTCCTTTGTGGACGCCGTCGCCGTCTTCGACGAGCCCTCGCCCACCGCCGTCCTGGAGAAGCTGCGGCCGGACGTGTGGGTGAAGGGCGGCGACTACGCGGAAGCGGACCTGCCCGAACGCGAAGTGGTCGAACGGCACGGCGGCGAAGTCGTGCTCGTCCCGACCGTGCCCGGCTACTCGACGTCCCGGCTGGTCGCCGCGGCGGCCAGCGCCTGACCCCCTCGCCCGCGAAGGAGAGCGATGCGACCCCTCGGCAACGTCCTGATCACCGGTGGCGCGTCCGGCCTCGGCGCCGCCACCGTCGACGCCGTCCGCAAGGCCGGTGGCACCCCGTACGTCCTCGACCGGGTCCGCCCGGACGACCCGGCCGAATACGTCGAAGCCGACCTGACCGACACCGCCGCGACCGAGGCCGCGGTGCGGGAGCTCGCCGAGCGCGCGGGCGGCCTGGACGGCGTCTTCACCGCCGCCGGCACCGACGCCTGCGGCCCGCTCGGCGAAGTGTCCACCGAAGACTGGGAGCGGGTCGTCAAGGTGAACCTGTTCGGCACGGCCGCGGTGATCCGCGCAGCGCTCCCCTACCTGGAACGTTCGCACGGCACGGTCGTCACCGTCGCGTCCACCCTGGGTATCAAGGCGGTGAGCGACGCGACCGCCTACTGCGCCTCGAAGTTCGGCGTCGTCGGCTTCACCCGGGCGCTGGCCGCCGAGCTGGCCGGGCGCGTCGGCGTCACCCTGCTCGTCCCCGGCGGGATGTGGACGCACTTCTTCGACGACCGCACCGACCAGTACAAGCCGCCGCCGGACGCGAAGCTCAACCAGCCCGAGCACGTCGCGGGCACCGTCGTGTTCGCGCTGCAGCAGCCGCCGGGCGCCGAGGTCCGGGAACTGGTCGTGTGCGCGTCCGAGGAGGGGTCGTGGCCGTGAGTGCCGCGGTCCTCGTGCTGCGCGCGCTCGGCGTGGGGGATCTGCTGACGGCGGTGCCCGCGTTGCGCGCCCTGCGTGCGGCGTACCCGGGCGACCGGCTGGTGCTGGCGGCGCCGGAAAGCCTGCGGGACCTGGTGGAGCTGATCGACGCGGTCGACGAGCTGCTGCCGACCCCGAAGCTCGGCGAGCTCGCCTGGCCCGGCCCGCCGCCGCGGCTCGCGGTGAACCTGCACGGCAGCGGCCCGGAGAGCATCCACGACCTGCTCGCCGCCGACCCCGCCGAGCTGCTGACCCACCGCCACCCCGACTTCCCCGACGTGCCCGGCCTCGACTGGCGCGACGACGTGCACGAGGTGGACCGCTGGT
Organism: Amycolatopsis sp. NPDC058278; assembly: GCF_042881395.1. Lineage (NCBI taxonomy): Bacteria > Bacillati > Actinomycetota > Actinomycetes > Pseudonocardiales > Pseudonocardiaceae > Amycolatopsis > Amycolatopsis sp. NPDC058278. Next base: position 26,659 of record NZ_JBHVXZ010000078.1, read on the forward strand.
GCCGGCTCGTCGAATACCACCACCTGGAGGCGGACCGGTCGGCGCTGGCCCTGCCCGTGCCGACGGGCCCGAGCCCGGCCCCGGACGCCGTCGTGGTGCACCCCGGCGCGGCGTTCCCCGCCCGGCGCTGGCCGCCCCGGCGGTTCGCGACGGTCGTCCGGGACCTGGCCGCGCGCGGGCACCGGGTCGTGCTCACCGGCAGCGCCGGCGAACGCGACCTCGCGCTTTCGATCGCCGAAGCGGCCGGGCTCGGCGACGACGCCGTGCTGGCCGGGCGCACCGGCCTGGCGGAACTGGCCGCGCTGGTGGCCGGGGCGGCGCTCGTCGTCTGCGGCGACACCGGTGTCGGGCACCTCGCCACGGCGTTCGGCACGCCGTCGGTGCTGCTGTTCGGCCCGACCCCGCCCCGGCTGTGGGGCCCGCCGCCGTCCGCCCGGCAGCACGTCGTGCTGTGGGCCGGGAATGTCGGCAACCCGCACGGCGAGGAGCCCGACGGCGGGCTGCTGCTGCTCGGCGAGGAGCGCGTGCTGGCCGCGACGCGGTCGGCTCTCGAAATGCGGGTGGCCCATGGCTGAGCACATCGGGATCGTCGGTGCCGGCTACGTCGGGCTGACGAGTGCCGCCTGCTTCGCGCGGCTCGGGCACCGGGTGACCTGCGTGGACGCCGACGCGTCCAAAGTGGATGAACTGGACCACGGCGTGGTTTCCATCGCCGAACCCGGCCTCGCCGAACTGGTCGGCCAGGGCCTCGCCGACCGGACCCTGAGCTTCACCACCGCCCAGGCGGAGCTCTACGGCGCGGACCTCGTCTTCCTGTGCCTGCCCACGCCGCCCGCCGAAGACGGGCGCCCCGACCTCGGCGTCCTCGAACAGGTCGTGCCGCAGCTCGGGCGGCTGCTGCGGCCGGGTTGCGTGGTGGTCACCAAGTCGACGGTGCCGGTCGGCACCGCGGCTCGACTGCCGCACCTGCTCGGCCGCGACGACCTGCCGGTCGTGGCCAACCCGGAGTTCCTCCGGGAAGGGCACGCCGTCGAAGACTTCCTGCACCCGGACCGGGTGGTGGTCGGCACCGACCCGGCGGATTCGCCACCGGCGCGGCGGGTCGCGCGGCTGTACGAACCGACCGGTGCCCCGGTGGTGGCGACCGACTCGGCCAGCGCCGAACTCGCGAAGTACGCGAGCAACGCGTTCCTCGCCGTGAAACTGTCCTACGTGAACGTCCTGGCCGAACTGTGCGAGCGGTTCGGCGCGGACGTCCGCGAGGTCTCGCGCACCATGGGCCTCGACGCGCGGATCGGCCCGGAGTTCCTCGCCCCCGGCCCCGGCTGGGGTGGTTCGTGCCTGCCGAAGGACACCTCCGCCCTGCTGCACGCGGCCGAGTCGGCGGGCGTCGACTTCGGCATCCTGCGCGACGCGGTCCGCGTCAACGCCCGCCAGCGCGCCCGGGTGGTGCGGGCCGTGCGGCAGGCCGTGACCGGTTCACCCGCCGGCTCCCTCGCCGGAGCCCGCATCGGCCTGCTGGGCCTGGCCTTCAAGGCGGGCACCGGCGACCTCCGCGACTCCCCCGCCCTGGCCGTGGCCGACGACCTGGCCCGCGCGGGTGCCGAGCTGACCGCGCACGACCCGGCCGTCGGGTGCGTGCCCGGCACGGGTGCGGTCCAGGTCGTCGACGACCCGTACCTGGTGGCCAAGGACGCCGCGGCGCTCGTCGTGCTCACCGAGTGGCCCGAGTTCCGGGACCTCGACTGGGCCCGGCTGGCCGCGTCCGCCGACCGCGCGGTCGTCGTCGACACCCGCAACCTGCTCGATCCCGACGTCCTCGCCGAGGCCGGGTTCGCCCACGTCGGCGTCGGCACCCATCCCAGGAGGAAGTCATGACCCTGCGCGTCCTCGCGCTGACCTGCACGCTCAAGCCGTCGCCCGCGAAGTCGAGCAGTGATCTCCTCGCGCGGCAGCTGCTCGACCTCTTCGCCGAACGCGGCGCCACCGGCGAGCTCGTGCGCGTGGTCGACCACGACGTCCGCCCGGGCGTCGAGGCCGACATGGGCGACGGCGACGCGTGGCCGGACATCCGGCGGAAGGTCGCCGCCGCCGACGTCCTGCTGATCGCCACCCCGACGTGGGTCGGCCACATGTCGAGCGTCGCGCAGCGAGTCCTGGAACGCCTCGACGCCGAGCTGTCGGAAACGGACGACGAGGGCCGCCCGGCGATGTTCGGCAAGGTCGGGGTGGCCGCGGTGGTCGGCAACGAGGACGGGGCCCACAAGATCATCGCGGACCTGTTCCAGGCGCTGAACGACGTCGGCTTCACCGTCCCGGCCCAGGGCGCGACCTACTGGAACGGCGAAGCCATGCAGGGCGGCGACTACCAGGACCTCGACGAGACGCCGGAAGCCGTGGCCTCGACGAACGCGACCCTGGTGCGCAACGCCGTCCACCTGGCCACGGTGCTGCGGGAGCAGCAGTACCCGGCCAAGTGACTACGCCATTCGAGTGACATCACTGCGCCGGACGAGTGTGGCGCAGGACACGTGGGTAACCCACCGGGACCTATCGTCCGCGTCAGGGGGCTCCACCATGCCGAACCGTGTCATGATCAGCCGCGACAGCAAGCCGATCCCCTGCGAAGAGTGCGGCCTGCCCACGTTGCACGTCGCGCGGCTGGTGTCCGGTGACGGCACGCTGCTGGGCCAGACGATGGTGTGCACGGCCTGCCGCCGGCACCGGTCCGAAGCCGAGGCGGTCGCGGTCCAGTAGTCTTCAGCACGTGAAGGCCGCCTCTTCGGAGGCGGCCTTCACCGCTTTTCCAGCTGTTCGAGGAGCAGCCGCGCGGGCAGTGTCATGCTGCCGAGGCCCAGCCGGGCCGGGACGCCGTCTTCCTCGGCGGTCACCAGCCGGTGTTCGAGCTTTCCCAGCAGAGCCCGGCATTCGTCCAGTTCGACGGGCTCCCCGGCCGTCGCCACGGACTGCACGGCTCCCGCCAGGTGGTGCATCAGGTCGGCCAGCGCTTCCCGCGCGTCCGGCCACGGGTACTCGAACGGGTGCTCCCGCCGGCCCGCCGTCATGCGCACGCCGGCGATCAGCTGCGACATCGCGGGCCAGAGCCCGATGAGGGTCCGAAGCGGACGCTCGTGGCGCGTCCCGGCGGACGGCCGCCCGCGCCGGAGGTTCAGCATCCGCCCTTCCCGCGTCAGGCCGACGGCTTCTTCGGCCGCCAGCACCTGGCTGCGCGTGTCCTGCTCGTGCGACAGCAGGTGGCCGAGGTCCTCCGGCGGCTCGTCCCGGCGGATCAGGTCGGACAGCGACTCCAGCAGGTCCGCCAGGGCTTTCCCGAGCCGCCCGGCGGCCGCGGCCAGCCGTTCGCCGTAGAGGGGCGGGAAGATCAGGGTGTTGACCGCGACGCCGATGGCCGCGCCCAGCGCGGTTTCCAAGAGGCGGTCGCCGAGCAGCACGGGCTCACGGGCGGTGCCGTAGGAGATGACGAGCATGCCGGTGACGCCGACCCAGACGCCGGCCTCCCCGAACCGCCGCCAGCTGCCGGCCAGCAGCCCGAGAAAGACCACGGCGGCGAGAGCGACGGCCTGCCACGGGATGAAGTGCCCGGCAACGGCGGCGAGGAGTACCCCGGAGGCCACCGAGCCGACCTGCTGGATCCACCCGCGGAGTGACCGGTAAACGGTGGCTTCGACGAGGAAGACGGCGGCGTAGGGCGCGAGAAACGGCTGGGGCAGGTGCAGGACGAGGGTGGCGAGAAGCCAGGCGGCGGTCGCGGCGAGGGTGGCTTTGGCGCTCTGGACGAGGATCCGGCGTTCACGGCCGGGGACGCGGAGAGCACGCGCGATCCAGCCGGCGGGAGTGCGGTCGCGGGGTTCGGTCTCCGCCGCGGATCCGGTACTCGCGGAGTTGTCGCCGCTCCGCAGCCGAAGCACGCGGGCGAACCGGCTCCTCCCCCGCCGGGCCGCCTCCGGCGAGCCGGCGGATCGCTCAGCGCGCACCGCGGTGGCGGACCGGCCGGCCGGGGTGCGGCCGTGCCGCTCCCCCGCCGGGGAGGCATGGCCGCTCCGCCCATCCCGCACCGCGCCGGCATCCCCGCCACCGACAATCCGATCGTGCCGCTCCTCCGCCGGCGAGGCATGGCCGCTCCGCCCATCCTGCACCGCGCCGGCATCCCCGCCACCGGCAGCCCGATCTTGCCGCTCCTCCGCCGGCGAGGAGCCGGCGTCGCTCTTCGGCCGGCCTCCCCGATCCGGATCTCCCGGCGAACCGGGTCGTTGCTCCTCCAGCCGGTGTTCGCCCGGTCTTTCCCGCTGTCCGGTCATGCGGGCGGGGCGATGTGCACGAGCTTCGTCTGGGTCATCTCGTCGAGCAGCTCCGGCCCGTAGCCGTACCCGTTGCCGCTGCGGCCGCGTGGGTGGGCCGCGCCGCCCGGGGCGCCGCCGAACACGTTGTTCACCTTGACCGTCCCCGCCGGCAGCTCGCGCCACGCGCGCTGGGCGTGCGCCATCGAGGCCGTCAGCACCGTCGCCGCCAGTCCGTAGTCGCCCTTCGCCGCTTCGGCCAGGCCCTCGTCGAAACTGTCCACCACCCGGACCGGCGCCACCGGGCCGAACGTCTCCTCCGTCATCACGCGCAGATCCGGCGCGCAGCCGGTCAAGACCGTCGCCGGGTAGTGCGCTCCGGGACCGTCCGGCACCGAGCCTCCCGTCAGCAGCCGGGCGCCGCGAGCGACCGCGTCGGAAACGTGGGCCTGCACGTGGTCGCGGTGCCGCCGGTCCACCAGCGGGGCCACTGTCCGCGACTCGGCCTCCTTCACCAGGGCCGCCAGGAACGGCTCGGCGATCGCGGCGCACACGTAGATCCGTTCGACCGCCACGCAGATCTGGCCCGAGTTGGCGAACGCCCCCAGCGCCGCCTGACCCGCCGCCCACGCCGGGTCGACGTCTTCGTCGATCACCAGCGGGTCGTTGCCCCCGTTCTCCAGCAACGTCTTCGCGCCCGTCGCGGCCGCGCTCGCGGCGATCGACCGGCCGGTGGCGGTGCTGCCGACGTGGGCGATGACGTCGACGTCGTCACGCGTTGCGAGGATCGCGCCGACCCCGCCGTCGCCGTGCAGGGTCTGCAGCGTGCCCTCCGGGAAGACACCGCCGAGCACCTCGCCGAGCAGCTGCCCGGTGTGCGGCGCGCGCTCGCTCGGCTTGTGCACCACCGTGTTCCCGGTGGCCAGCGCGGCACCCAGCAGCCCGCAGGCGACCGCGACGGGGTCGTTCCACGGGGTGAGCGCCACGACCACGCCGTGCGGCTCGGGCACCATCAGATCCGTCGCACCGACGTCGCCGAGCAGGCTGCGGCCGCGGTGGACCGGGCCGAGCTCGGCGTACTGGTCCAACGTGCCGGCACCGGCGAGCACGCCTTCGCGGGCTTCGTCCCGGGGCTTGCCGGTCTCCGCTTCGTTCGTCTTCGCCAGCTCGCCGGCGTGGGCCCGCAGCCGTTCCGCCGCGGTGTGCAGCAGCGCCCCGCGCTCGGCGGCCGGGGTCCGGGCCCACTGCGCCCGGGTCCGGCGGGCCAGCGCGAGCGCCGCGTCGATCTCGTCTTCGCCCGCGGTCGGCACAGTGCCCACCACGCTGCCGTCGGTCGGGTTCCGGATTTCGATCGTCCCCGCGGTCATCCGCACCTCCTTGTCGTCGCTCGCCGGTTACCCGCGCCCGACGGCTTCGACACGCCGTTTGATCACCCCCGCCCCGGGTATCCCGGTCCGGTGACTGCTTCGCTCGACTACACCGTGGTGATCCCCACGACGGGCCGCGAGACGCTTCGGCCACTCCTGGAAACCCTCCTCACCGGACCGGACCCGCGGCCGGCGGAAATCCTCGTCGTCGACGACCGCCCGGGCGGAGGTGAACTCGCCGTCCCCGACGGCGTCCGTGTGCTCCGCTCCGGTGGACGCGGGCCGGCGGCGGCGCGGAACCTCGGCTGGCGCACCGCGAAGAGCGAGTGGATCGCGTTCGTCGACGACGACGTCGTGCTCGCCCCGGACTGGCCGCGGCAGCTCGCCGCCGACCTCGGCTCGCTGCCGCCGGACGTGGCCGCCTCCCAGGGACGCATCACCGTCCCGCTGCCGGCGGACCGGCGGCCGACCGACGACGAGCGCGGCACCGCGGGCCTCGAGCACGCCCGGTGGATCACCGCGGACATGGCCTACCGCCGTCGCGCCCTCGTCGAGGCGGGCGGTTTCGACGAGCGGTTCCCACGCGCCTTCCGCGAAGACTCCGACCTGGCGCTGCGGGTCGCCGAAGCCGGGCACCGGATCGACCAGGGCGAACGGCTGACCACGCACCCGGCCCGGCGGGCCGGGTTCTTCTACAGTCTCAAGGCCCAGCGCGGCAACGCCGACAACGCGCTGATGCGGGCCAAGCACGGGGTCCTCTGGCGGCAGCGCACCGGCGCCGGGCACGGCAGGCTCGGGCTGCACGCACTGTCCACAGTGGCCGGTTTGGCCGCGCTCGCGCTGCCGGTGCTGCGCCACCGCGGCAAGGCGCTGCTCGCGGCCGGCGTGTGGGCCGGGCTGACGGCGGAGTTCGCCACCCGCCGGATCCTGCCGGGCCCGCGGACGCCCGGTGAAGTGGCGCGCATGGTCGTCACCAGCGCCCTGATCCCGCCCGCCGCGTGCTACCACCGGCTGCGCGGCGAGATCGCGGCCCGGCGGCCCCGGCCCCCGGTCGCGGTGCTGTTCGACCGGGACGACACGCTGATCGTCGACGTCCCGTACCTCAACGACCCGGACGGCGTCCGCCCGGTGCCCGGTGCGGTCGAGCTCGTCCGCGGGTTGCGGGAGCGCGGCATCCCGGTCGGGGTGGTGAGCAACCAGTCCGGTGTCGCGAAAGGACTGATCACGCGGGAGCAGCTCGACGCGGTGAACGCCCGCGTCCAGGAACTCTTCGGCCCGTTCGGCACCTGGCAGGTCTGCGTCCACGACGACGGCGACGGCTGCGCGTGCCGCAAACCCGCGCCCGGCATGGTGTTGCGCGCCGCCGGCGAGCTCGGCGTCGACCCCGCCTCCTGCGTGGTCATCGGCGACACCGGCGCCGACGTCGACGCCGCGCTGGCGGCCGGCGCCCGCGCCGTGCTGGTACCGACCGGCCGCACGCTCGAACCGGAGATCGCCCGGGCCCGCCGGCACGCCGCCGTCGCCCGGGACCTGTCCGAGGCGCTGCGCGTCGCCGGGGTCGCCGGATGACCCGGGTGCTCGTCGCCCGCCAGGACAACCTCGGGGACGTCCTGCTCGCCGGGCCCTGCGTCCGCGCGGTCGCGGCGTCCGGTGCGCACGTCACGCTGTTGACCGGACCGCACGGCCGCGCCGCCGGCGAACTCCTGCCGGGCGTGGCCGACGTGCTCACCTGGACCGCGCCCTGGATCGACCCGGAGCCGCCACCGGTGACCGCCGAGGACACCGGCGCCTTCGTGTCCTCGATCCGGTCCCGGTCCTTCGACCGCGCGCTGATCCTGACGTCGTTCCACCAGTCCCCGCTGCCGCTGGCGCTGCTGCTGCGCCAGGCCGGCGTGCCGTGGATCGGCGCGATCTCCGAGGACTACCCGGGCAGCCTGCTCGACCTGCGCCACCGCGTCGACGGCGATCCCCCGGAGCCGGTCCGCATGCTGTCGCTCGCCGAAGCGGCCGGGTTTTCGCTGCCGCCCGACGACCACGGCGCCCTGGCGCTGCGGCGCCCGCTGCCGAACATGGCCCGGTTGACCGGCGGCGGTGCGTACGTCGTGGTGCACCCCGCGGCGTCGGTGCCCGCCCGCCAGCCGTCGGCGGCCTGGAGCCGCGAAACGGTGCGGGCCCTGGCCGCCGACGGGCACCGGGTGCTCGTGACGGGCGCGCCGTCGGAACGCGCGCTGACCCAGGAGGTGGCCGGGACGTCGGCGGTCAACCTCGGCGGCCGGACGACCGTGGCGGAGCTGGCGGCGGTGCTGTCCGGCGCTCGGGTGGTGGTGGCGCCCAACACTGGTCCCGCGCACCTCGCCGCCGCGGCGGGCACCCCGGTGGTGTCGCTGTTCGCCCCGGTCGTGCCGCAGGAGCGGTGGGCGCCCTACGGTGTCCCCACGGTGGTGCTCGGCGACCAGCACGCGCCCTGCCGCGCCACCCGCGCCCGCGTCTGCCCGGTCCCGGACCACCCCTGTCTCGACACGATCGACCCCGCCGACGTCTGCCGCGCGGTGACGGCCCTGGCGCTGCCCGGCACCGTCGTTCCGGAAACTGTGGAGGCATCGCGGTGATCGCGGCCCGGGCGCACCGCCCGGGCCGCGGGGGACGTCAGCCGCCGATCTCCTTGCTCACACCGCTGGGCCCCTCGTAGGTCCGGTCCGGCAGGCCGCGCACGACGTCCAGCGTGCCCGGGTCGGCGCCGTTCTTTTCGGCCGCCCGCACCAGGTCGTCCCGCTTCGCCGGGTAGTCGACACCGGACAGGTACTTCTGCAGTTCGATCGGGTTCGGCTTGCTCACGGGAGCTCTCCTTCCGTTCGGGAACGGCGCGGTTACCCCGTCTTCCCGCCGGCACACGCTCAGGACGGCACCGGCTGCTCCCCCGCCGCCGGGACGCGGCCCGGCCGGTCTCATCGGGACGAGATCCGCGGCGGCCGCCGCGTTTAGTCCCCCGCGGGGGTGGTAGCCGAGGGGGAACGAAAGGAGATGCCCGTGTCGCTCCCGGCGCCCCTGCCCGCCGACGCCGCTTCGCCGCGGCGCGCCGTCGTCACCGGCGCCGATTCCGGCATCGGCCGCGCGGTCGCCGCCGCTCTCGCCGGCGGCGGCCTGGACGTCGGCATCACCTACCACTCGGACGCCGACGGCGCGGAGGAAACCGCCGCGGAGGTCCGTTCGTACGGCGTGACCGCGCACGTCCGGAAGCTCGACCTGACCGAGCTGCCCGGCGCCGCCGACGTCGTCGACGCGTTCGCCGAGGACCTCGGCGGCATCGACGTCCTGGTCAACTGCTCCGGCACCGGCAGCAGCGAGCTGGCCGTGGACCTCGACTACGAGAAGTGGCGCCAGGTGCTGGACGTCGACCTCGACGGCGTGTTCCTGCTCTCGCAGCGCGCGGCCCGGCACATGATCGACGCCGGGCGCGGCGGCCGGATCATCACGATCACCAGCGTCCACGAGCACGTGCCCCGCGTCGGCGCCGCACCCTACTGCGCCGCGAAGGCCGGCGCGGGCGCGCTGACCCAGGTGCTCGCCCTGGAGCTGGCCGAGCACGGCATCACCGTGAACTCCGTGGCCCCAGGCGAAATTTCGACGCCGATGACGGGACAGACCGACGCCGACCCGCGCGAGCAGGACCGGCCCGGCATCCCGCTCGGCCGCCCCGGGCACGCGGCCGAGGTGGCGGCCGCGGTCGCGTTCCTGGCGACCCCGGCGGCCGGCTACATCACCGGCACGTCGCTCGTCGTCGACGGCGGCCTGCTGCTGATGGGTGCCCAGCACGGGACCGCCTACCGCGGTCACGACTGGCGTTCCCCCTGAGACCGGGGGCCCGCGTCCCGGCTGCAGGGACCGGCGCGGGTCCCGGCCGTGGGCCGGACGGCGGACCCCCCAGCCCGCCGTCCGGCCCCTTCCACTTGTCCGTTTCCGCCCGTGTGCGGCGGGTATCCGGCCGCGGAGAGAAGGAGAAGACCTCATGTCGTCCGCCGAAACCCGCTCCCGGACCGGGGCGTCCTGGCTCCGTCCGGTCGTCGCCGTCCTCGGGCTGCTCTACCTCGCACTGGGCATCGCCGGGTTCCTGACCCCGGAAACCGCCGCCGTCGGCCACGAGACCGGCCGCGCCGTCTGGATCTTCAGCGTGACCCCGCTGCTCAACCTCGTCCACACGGCGGTCGGGGTGCTCGGGCTGCTCGCCGCGACCCGGCGCAGCGGGGCGATCATCTACTGCTGGGTGCTGTTCGTCGGCTTCACCGGGATGACCGCTTACGGCATCCTCGCCACCGCGCTCGTCAACCCCGAAGACCCGATCAACCTGAACTGGGCGGACAACTGGCTGCACGGGCTGACCGCGGCCGCCGCGCTGGTGCTCGGCATCGTCGCGGCGCGCGCGGTCAACCGGCGCGCCGCGAGCTCCCGGTGACCGCGGTCGTTTCGGCCCGCGAGCACCGGGTAGCCGGGGAAGGACACCGCGTGAAGGAGGTTCCCATGCACCGCGAAAGCGACCGGCATTCCCCCCGGGAAGACGACGCGACGAAGGCCGGGCTGCGCGGGACCCTGCAGGGCAACGGCTCGTCGCGCGCCGAGGAGTGGCGCGAACCCGAGCTCCCGGCCGACGACGAATCGGACGTCCCGCCGTTGGGCGGCGGCGCATGACCGGCGGTGATGCGGCGGCGGTGGGTGAACCCGCCGTCGTCGTGCACTACCGGCTCCACGCCGAGTTCGCCGTCGGATCCCGGTGGCTGCGCCGGATCCTGGGCGCGCGGGCCGGGCTGGAGCTGGACGCCGCCGGCCTGCGCGTCCGGTTCGGGCCATGGCTGGTCGAAACGCCGCTGGGCAATCTCGCCGGAGCCGAAGCCACCGGCCCGTACCGTGCTTTCCGCGTCTTCGGCGTCCGGCTTTCGCTCGCCGACCGCGGCCTGACCTTCGGAACGACCACGCAAGGCGGCGTGTGCCTCCGGTTCCGGGAACCCGTCCGGGGCATCGATCCGTGGGGCCTGCTCCGCCACCCGGGGCTGACGGTGACGGTGTCCGAACCGGAACTGGTCGCCGAAGCCATCAACCGCATCGTGGCGGAGTCATGACGGCGGCGCGCATCCTGGCCGTGGCGGTCGACTGCCGTCAGCCGGACCTGCTGGCCGAGTTCTGGGCCGCGGCACTGGGCAACGCGAAAACCCGGACGTGGACCGACTCCCACGGTCTGACGTACCGCCAGCTCGACGTCGACGACGGACCGGCGCTGTTGTTCCAGCCGGTGCCCGAGGAGAAGACCGTCAAGAACCGCCTGCACCTCGACCTGGCGCCGGTGACGGGCGATCAGCGGGCGGAGGTCGAACGCCTGGTGATGCTCGGGGCGAAGGTCCTCGACGACCCGGCCGACGACCCGTGGATCGTGCTCGCCGACCCGGAAGGCAACGAATTTTGCGTCCTGCCGCCCCGCTGACTCACCGGCCGCCGCGGTTGCTCCGGAGTGGCCCTGGGCCAGGGAAGCGCGTTTCGAGTTGAGTCTCCCTCAAGGGGAGACTGCAGGCTGTGCGCATGGACGACGAGAACCTCCTCACGATCGGGGCTCTGGCGGCGCGGACCGGTCTGTCCGTCAAGACGATCCGGTTCTACTCCGACAAGGGGATCGTTCCGGCGACCTGTCTCAGCCCGGCCGGCTACCGCCTGTACGACGTGGCTGCCCTCGCTCGCCTGGAACTGGTTCGCACGCTCCGTGAGCTGGACATCGATCTGGCCACGGTCCGGCGCGTGCTCGCCGAGGAGACCTCGCTCGCCGAGGTCGCCGCCGCGCACGCGGCGGCTCTCGATGTGCAGATCCGGGCGCTGCGCCTGCGGCGTGCGGTCTTCGCGGCGGTCGCGAACCGGGAATCGACCCCTCAGGAGATGGATCTGATGCACAAGCTGGTGAACCTGTCCGATGCCGAACGGCGCCGCTTCATCCACGATTTCATCGATGACACCTTCGGCGGTGTCGACGCCAATCCGGCCATGGTGGAACTGCTGCGTTCGAGCATGCCGGAGCTGCCCGAAGACGCCACACCCGAGCAGGTCGAGGCGTGGATGGCGCTCGTGGAGCTGGTGCAGGACAACGACTTCCGGGCCGCGGTCCGGCGGATGGCCGAGTACCAGGCGGCCCAGCGCGCCGACGGGGACACGACCGGCCTGCACCACGATCTGACCGAGACCGTGCGCGAAGACGTCGGCCGGGCGCTCGCGGCCGGGATCGCCCCGGACTCGGCCCAGGGCGGCGCCATCGTCGCCACGCTCAGTGCCCGCTACGCCGAGACCTTCGGCAAGGCCGACGACGACCGGCTGAAGTCGTGGATCCTCGAACGGCTCGAGGTCGCCGACGATCGTCGCGTCACGCGGTACTGGCAGCTGGTGGCCGCCATCAACGGCTGGCCTCCGGTCCCGGATCCGGAACCGGTGTTCACCTGGTTCGCCCGGGCCCTGCGCGCTGCCCGCGCGGGTCAGGCCTGACCGACCGGGTCGCCGGCGTAAGCGGCCAAGCGGTCGTCGAAGCCGTCCGCGGTGCCGGGTCTGCGGAAATCCGGGGGATCCGGCCGGCCGGGGTACTTCTCGCCGTACAACCCGGTCACGAACTCGACGACGGTTTCGGGCGGGGGCAGCACGTCCTCGCCCAGGTAGGCCAGCACGACGACGTCTTCGCCGGACGCCGACTCGACCGCCGCGGCCCAGCCGTCGCGCTCGTCCCACAGCAGCGCCGTCTCATGAGCCGGGAACCGCGCGAGCCGGCGCTCGAGCGCGACATACGCACCGGCCGGGACGTCCACCTCGCAGAACCAGGCGGGTGCGTCCAGCTTGGCCGCGACGGCCAGCAGGTACTGCCGCAGCCCGCGCGCCGCCGCGCCGAGCCCGTCCCGTTCGCTCATCCCGCTCCCGCCCCTTCGGTCGGTGCCCCATCGGGTGATACCCCGTCACCCACAGGGTCAATCCGGGGCGCCCCGGGTGGAGCAGCACGTCACCGGCGGTCCTCTGTGGAACCCAGCCGGTCACGAGGTGAGCAGGTCCAGCACCTCGTCGTCGCCCAGCTGGCGGAAATCGGCGTACCACTGACCGACCGCGCGAAAATCCGGCGGCTCCGCGACGCAGACGACGTCGTCGGCTTCGGCCAGCACCCGCGCGACCGCGCCGGGGGCGGCGACGGGTGCCGCGAAGACGAGCGTCCGCGGCCGGGCCGCGCGGAGGTCACGCAGCGCCGCCGTCGCGGTGACGCCGGTCGCGAGCCCGTCGTCCACGAGGAGGACGTCACGGCCGGTGAGACCGGCGGGCACCCGGCCGGCGCGATAACGCGCGAGCCGGCGGCGCGCTTCCGCCCGTTCCCGGGTCTCGGCCCGGGCCATCCGCGCGGCGGTCAGTTTCAGCGCGCGCAGACCGGCCTCGTCGTAGATCGCGGGGCCGTCCGGGGTGACCGCGCCGACGCCGTACTCGCGGTGGCCCGGCGCGCCGATCTTGCGGGCGACCGCGACGTCGAGTTCGGCGCCGAGCCACCGCGCGACGACGGCGGCCACCGGCACGCCGCCGCGGGCGAGCCCGAGCACGACCGGATCGGCCCAGGTGCGGCGCCGCAGTTCGCTCGCGAGCCGGCGTCCGCCGTCCTCCCGGTCGGCGAAGATCCGCGGACGAGCCGGCCACGCGGGCATCAGGTCACGGGCGCCACTCGTCGCGCCAGTCGGGGTGGGCTTCGTAGACCGACGCGATGAGCTTGACGGACGCATCGTCGTGGACGTCGCGGATCTCGCGGCGCAGGAACTCGGCCTTCTCGGCGAACGGCACCGGGTGCCGGTCTTCCATCGCCTCGACCGGCCCGCCGGCCAGCAGCAGGCCGTCGCCGTCGTCGGCGTACATGATCCGCAGCCGCCCGCGCCGCTCGGCCTCGTCGATCAGCGGCAGTTCACCCGCCCGGACGCGCTCTTCGTCCTCCGCGAGCCGGGCGAGCACGAATTCGTCGAGCTTCGCGGTCGTGGTGTCGTCGAGATTCGTCATGGGCCCGGGATACCCGCGCGGCCACGGCCTCAAGCGTCCGCGCGGCTCAGCCGCCTGGCCACCGCGAACCCGGTGCCGAGCAGGACGGCGCCCCCGGTGAGCCACGGCCACAGGGGCATCGGGTCGCCCCCGTCCGGGCGCGCTGCCACCGTGGCGGCCGGCACGGCCGCCGCCGGGCCCGCCACGGTGAGCCGGAACGGGACGGTGCCGGAGACCGGGTGGCCGTCGGCGGAGGTGACGCGGTACCGGATGGTGTAGGCCCCGGCCGGGCCGAGCGGACGCAGCGGCGCGGAGACCCGGGCGTCCACAACGGACGCCGGACCGGCCTCCCAGTGCGAAGTCCCGTCGGGCCCGAGCACCGCGAGTTCGGTGAACCGGTTTTCCACCGGCTCGTTGAACTCGAGCACGGCCTCGGCCGGGCCCTCGGCGACGGAGGCGTCCGCGGCCGGCGAACTGGACACCAGGACACTGTGCGCGTCCGCCGCCGGCGCGGACAGCAGCACCGCGCCGCCGGCGGCCGCCAGCGCGGCGGCGAGCCGGACCGGGAAAGACCAGCGGGAAGTCATGTTTTTCTCGCCTTCTCGGGAATTCGAGCGATACCGGAACCGTAACGAGCGGATCCGGTGTCACAACGGGAGATCGTGAAACGGCTGTGTTAACCAATTCTCACCGCCGCGGCGGATCACCACCCGCGGATCAGGCAAATCGGGCAGCTACTCCGACGGTTTGCCTGCCCGGTCACCCGAACAGCGCAGCAGAACCGGCTTTCGGCCCAGCAACTCACCGTGCCGAGCCATCCGCGGGCCGCTCGACTTAACCTGGCCTTCACGTGGAGATCACCCCGCGAAACATGCCGGCTGGTTTATTGCTCCCACATCCCGCTTTCCCCGCCGCTCCGGAATTGCCGTTTCCCGCGAGCGAATTCCCGTTCTCTGGAGGACGAAACCGTGCGAGGACCCGCCCTGCGCCGTGACCACGTGATCGCCGCGAGCCTGGCCGGCGCGGTCGTGATCGTCGTCGGCTACGCTTCCGGCCTCGGCCTGCGTCCCGGCACCGCCGCGGCCACACCACCCGTGGTCGCGGACGGCGGCCACCCCGCCACGCCGGAAACCCCGGGCGCGCAACCACTTCCGGCCGGCCAGCTGCCCGCGGGCGGTCCGGTGTCCCCGCTGCCCGCGATGCCGGTGGGCGACCAGCCGGCGGACCCGGTGCCGTCGATGCCGTCGATGCCCGGCGACATCGGCGTGGTTCCCGTCCCGGATCCGGGGTCCCCCGATCCCGGCACCCTGCCTCCCCCGTCCTCGCCGGAGCCGACGACACCGACGACACCGGCGCCACCTCCGCCCGGAACCGACGTGCCCGCGTGCCAAGCCGGTGTGCCACAACAGGTCCTCGACACCGTCGGTGGGCTGCCCCTGCTCGGCTCCCTCACGACCGGGCTCGGGGTGACCGGGCCGGCCGGGGTCGGCGCACTCGTCCTCGGCTACTGCCGCACGGCCGACGGCGGGCTGGAGCCCGCGATGGTCCCCGCCGCCGGCCTCCCAGCCACCACCGTCCCCAGTGGACGGTGAGCCGGTGGAGCCCGTCAAGGCGTGGTACGTGCTCGCCCGCACCGTCGACTACGCCGGTCTCACGCTGTTCGCCGGCGGGCTGCTGTTCCTGGCCGTGCTCTGGCCCGCCGGCGCCGGCCACCGCGGCGCCCGTTCGGTGCTGATCACCGGCTGGGTCCTCGGCCTGGCCGGCACGCTCGCCGGCCTGGGCCTGCAGGCGGCGTGGGCCGCGCAACGCCCGGCCGGCGACTTCCTGGCCTGGGACCTGCTCAGCCAGGCGCTGGACAGCCAGTTCGGGCGCATCTGGTTCGCCAGGGCGCTGCTGTGGCTGCTCGGCGGGGTGGCGCTGGCCTGGCTGCTGCAACGCGGCCGGGACGCGGCGACGGCGTTGCCCTGGCGGGTCGGCGCCGGGGCGATCCTGCTCGGGCTGCTCCGCACGACCGGGCTCACCGGCCACGCGGTGGAGAGCACCCGGCCCTGGCTGACGCAGCTGGCGGACTTCGCGCACCTCGCCGGCGCCTCGGCGTGGATCGGCGGCCTGGCCGTGCTGCTGTTCGGCGTTCTGGCCCGCCGCGACCCCGAAGAGCTCGCCTCGGTGATCCCCCGCTACTCGAAGCTGGCGATGACGTCGGTCGCCGTCGTGGTCGCCGCGGGCGTCGTGCTCGCGTGGCAGACCGTCGGCAGCGTCGGCCGCGTGTTCGGCACGGCCTACGGGCGGACGCTGCTGGTCAAGCTGGCCGTGCTCGCCGTCGTGCTGCTGGCCGCGCAGGTCAGCCGCAGCTGGGTGGGCCGGCGTCTCGACTTCGCCGTCGTCCTGCGCGGGGACGCCGCCACCGTCCGCCCCTTCGTCCATTCCGTCGCCGCGGAGACCACGCTCGTGCTCGTGGTCCTCCTCGCGGCGAGCTTCCTCGTCACGGCCAGCCCCGGCCGCTGATGGCCCCGCGAAAGGAGTCCTCGATGGACAACCCCACCCCCACCGCCCCCGAGCAGCCGGAGGTGGTGCGGCGACGGCGGAGCTGGCCGGTCGCCGTGGCGATCCTCGCCCTGGCGACCGCGCTGGTCAGCCTCGCCACGCTGCGCGACGACCGGACCGAGCAGGCCGCACCGAGCCAGGCCACGAACGTCGACCTCGCCGCACTGGCCCAGCAGGGTCCCCTGGCCGTCCCGCTGTACCAGGGGCTCGCCCAGGAACAGGCGGGCGGGGCCGCCCCGGCCGCGGCGCCGTCCACCAAGTCGGTCGAAGCCATGGGCTACAAGTTCTCGCCGGCCGACCTCACGATCGACGTCGGGGACACGGTGACGTGGACCAACCACGACACCGCTCCGCACAACATCGTGGTCACCGACGGGCCGGAGAAGTTCACCTCGCCGACCCTGCAGACCGGCCAGACCTTCAGCCACACCTTCACCAAGGCGGGCAAGTACTCGTACTACTGCTCGATCCACCCGGACATGAAGGCGACCGTCACCGTGACGGGCGCGGCCCCGACCAGCGCCCCGCCGTCCTCGACCCCGACGTCCGCCCCGACCTCGGCACCGAGCCACTCGATGCCGGTACCGTCCACCCCGGCCGGCGGCGGCTCCTGCGTGCCGAAGGCGGTCCTGCAGCCGATCCTCGACCACATCAAGAGCGCGCACCTCGAGACCTCACCCGGTCAGCAGGTGCAGGACATCCTCAACCTGGACCAGTACCTCAAGACCCACACGGTGTGGCTCGAAACCGTGCTCGCGCCGGCGTTCGACGGATCGGCGGGCCAGGTCGCCACCGACACGCTGGCGCCGATCATCGCGCACATCAAGAGCGCACACCTCGAGGAGTCGCTGGGCCAGCAGGTGACCGATCTGCTGAACCTCGACCAGTACATCAAGACGCACACGGTGTGGCTCGAGAACGTGCTCACGCCGATGCTGAACCAGGCGAGCTGCTGACGCTCGCCGTCGTCACGGGTGGCCCGGTTCCCGGCCGGGCCACCCGCTCCCATCCCCGGAGGCCACTCCTCATGTCCGACACCGCCGTCCTGCCCCGGACCGGCTACACCCTGCGCCGCGACCGCTGCGTCATCGAGATTTCCCCGCGCCCGCCGTGGGTCCGCGGTCGCTTGACCGCGACCGGCGGGCACTGGACACCCGGCGCCGCGCTCACGGTCACCTTCGACCCCGGCTCGCTGCGGACCGGGATCCCCTTCCTCCGCCGGGCGTTCCGCGGCGGCGAACTCACCTTCACCGCCGGCGAAGTCGCCGAGGACCCGTTCGTCGTCGAGGGCAGCGTGGCCGGACGGGCGGTGCGCCTGCGCGGCGACGTCCGGCACCGGGACTCCCGCGGTGTCGTCGTCTGGGCCGCCGGAACCGTCCTCCCGGCCCGCCGGAAACCCCCGCACGCGGGGCGGTTCGGGCGGCTGCTGGCCCGGCGCCGGCTGCGCGTCGAGATCGCGATCGAGTTCGTCCGATGAGGCGCGCCGCCCTGGCCGTGGCCGGTCTGCTCGTGTTCCTGAACCTGCCGCTCGTGAGCCCGGCCGCCGCGGCGACGCAGCAGGTCATGATGCAGGGCTACGCCTTCTCCCCCGCCGCGCTGACCGTCCGGGTCGGCGACACGGTCACCTGGATGCAGCACGACGAAGCCCCGCACGACGTCGTCACGACGAGCGCGCCGGTCGCGTTCCGCAGCCCGCAGCTTTCGGCCGGGCAGAGCTGGAGCTACACGTTCCGGCAGGCGGGCACCTACCAGTACTACTGCTCGGTGCACCCCGACATGCGGGCCTCGGTGACGGTGCTGCCGGCGCCCACGACCGCACCGCCGAGCACGGTCCCGAGGACCACGCCGAAGACCAGCCCGGCACCGACCGCGGCCGCGGCCGTGCCGGTGGCCACCACGCCTCCGCCCACCACGTCCGCGGCGGCCGCCGCCCCCGCCGCGCCGGCCACTCCCGTCGCCGGGCCGCCACCCGCGGTCCAGCAGGCGACCGCGGCGACGACGGCGACCCTGGACCCGATGCTGCTGGTCGCCGGGCTCGTCACCGGGATCGCGGTGCTGTGCCTGCTGCTGCTGAGCTCGCGGCGGCCGTGAATTCCTGTCCGGAACCTGTCCCGGCAAAGGACTGGACCAATAATATCGGCTCGGCACAATGGGAGCATCGCCCTTCAGCGCGGAAGGTGACCGATGCACTTCCTCATTCCCCTGCTGACCTTCGTCCTCGCGGCCACGCCGACGCCGGCACCGGCGCCGGCCGCCGCGCCGCTCGCGACGATCTGCAACAAGTACTGCGACGCGCGGGATCCCGCGTCGTCGCCAGGCGACCGCGGAGGCCCGTCGGCCGGCGTGAGCGGCCGCCGGATCTCCCTGCACCTCGACGACGGCGACGACATGGGCTGGGCGGCGATCACCGGCGGTGGCGCCGGCGACCACGTCTGGCTGGACCGCTCGTTCGACGCCGGGCGCACGTGGGCGTCGGGCAGCAAGCTCGGCGACACCGCGACGCCGTCGGGGGCGACGGGCTGGCGAACCCTGATGTACAACGCCGACGACTGGGCGAACCGGGGTGTCGGGCTCCTGCGCGCGTGCGGACAGCCCGCGGGGTCGGGGACCATCGCCTGCACCGGCTGGGCCCGCCCGACCTGGAACGCGTGGGACCGCCGCACCGCGGCCGCGACGGCCCTGATGGAGCGGTACAACCTCGGCACCGGCCTCTTCGACACGACCGGGTGGTGGAACTCGGCCAACGCGCTCACCGCGGTCATCGACAACGCCCGGATCAGCGGCATGGGCAGCTACCGCTACGCGATCGACACGACGTACACGAAGAACCTGTCGGCGCAGGGCGGCAGCTTCCACAACGACTACCTGGACGACACCGCGTGGTGGGGCCTGGCGTGGGTGGACGCCTACGACCTGACCGGCGACAGCCGCTACCTGAACACCGCCCGCGCCGACGCCGACCACATGTCCGCGTACTGGGACGGCGTCTGCGGTGGCGGGGTCTGGTGGAACACGACCCGCACGACGAAGAACGCCATCCCGAACTCGCTGTACATCCAGCTGAACGCGGCCCTGCACAACCGCATCCCGGGCGACACGGCGTACCTGGCGCGCGCCCGCGCGGGCTGGACGTGGTTCTCGGGCACCGGGATGATCAACGGCGCGAACCTGGTCAACGACGGCCTGAACATGTCGACGTGCGCGAACAACGGCCAGCCGGTCTGGACGTACAACCAGGGCGTGCCTCTGTCGGCACTGACCGAGCTGTACCGCGCCACCGGCGACGCGGGCCTGCTTGCGAAGGCCCGGGCGATGGCGAACGCGTCGACGACGAACGCGGCGCTGAACCCGGGCGGCATCCTCCGCGACCCGGGCGAGACGGCCGGCGGCGGTGGCCTCGACGGCCCGACGTTCAAGGGCGTGTACGTCCGGGACCTGGCGGTGCTGAACACGGCCCTGCCGGACCACCCGTACACGGCCTACCTGCAGCGGCAGGCGAATGCGGCGTACGCGAACGACCGGGACAGCGCGGAGGCGTACGGGCTGATGTGGGCGGGCCCGTTCGACCAGTCCGACGCGGCCCGGCAGCAGAGCGCACTGGACCTGATGAACGCGGCCCCGTGACGGAAGCCGGAACTCGCGTGATCAAAGCCGGATCTCGCGTGATTGAAGCCGGAACTCGCGTGATCAAAGCCGGATCTCGCGTGATTGAAGCCGGAAC